>CAZADC010000123.1:0-8177 GCA_964483755.1 uncultured Planctomycetaceae bacterium
ATGCGGACGTTCGTGGACGAACGCTGCAAGATCACCGTGTACCGCAAAGGCGACGACGGCGAGCTGTTCGACCTGCAGGAGGATCCCGGCGAGCTCCGCAATCTCTGGCACGAGCCCGCCGCCGCCGGGTTGAAGTCCCGCATGCTGCAGCGGTTCATGCAGGCCGTGCTGGAGTGCGAGCCGACGCGAATGCAGCGAATCAGCGGGGCCTGAGTACAGGTTGCCGATGCTGCACCGGCGCGATCTGCCGAGCCGGCGAAATCGTGCGACGTTTTTGACCGGCGGCGATCGTGGAGCGAGACGTGGGCGGCACTTCAACAACGACAAGCCCGTCGTCGTCAACGCCGACCTCGCCGCCGACCGCCCGGTGACGATCTTCCGCCTCTGGCACGCCGAGGGCGGGCTCTGCATGACGGGCGTCGAGGGACAGACCGCAACGCCCCGCCGGCCGCTGCTGGGCACCAACGGGCTCGTGGCAGTCGACGACCGGGACGTCGGCGAATGGTTCGACGAGCTCGTCCACGCCGGCATGCCGCACCACCTGCTGCTCCTGCCCGGCCGACACGCCGAGAGCCTCCGCCGCCTTGGGCGGATGCTCAACGCCATCTGGATCGGCTGACCAAGCCAGACCAATCTCCACGGCGGCACACCTTTCCAGGCTGTTCGCAGCGATGGACACCGTACATGCAGGCCGCGTAGAATCGGCTCGCCATGACCCCACGCCAGCGACTGATCGCCACCCTCCGAGGCCAGCCGGTTGACAGGCCGGCCGTCAATTTCTACGAGATCAGCAGCGGGCGGCCCGACCCGGACGATCCGGACCTGTTCAACGTCTACAACAGCCCCGACTGGCGCCCGCTGCTGGAGCTCGCCGACCGGACCGACCGCATTCACATGGTGGCCCCGGGCTTCCGCCCGACGGCCGGGAACCGAAGGAACGAATTCTTCCGGGTCGAGCACGACCAGTGCGACGGCAGCCGGTGGACCCGCACGACGCTCGAAATCGACGGCAGGACGATGACCTCGCTCGCCCGCCGCGACCCGGAGGTGAACACCGTCTGGAAGATCGAGCACCTGCTGCGCGACGCCGACGACCTTCGCGCGTACCTTCAGCTGCCCGACGACGTGTTCGCCGTCGAGCCGGACGTCTCGCGTGTAATCGCCGAAGAGGACGCTCTCGGCGAGGCGGGCATCGTCATGATCGACACCCCCGACCCGCTCTGCGTCGCGGCGGAGCTGTTCAGCATGGCCGACTACACGGTGCTCGCGCTGACCGAGCGGAAGCTGTTCCGGGCGTTGCTGGACAAGCAGGCGCGGTGGCTTCAGCCGGTCGTCGAGCAGGTCGCGGCGGCCGTCCCGGGGCGTCTCTGGCGCATCTGCGGGCCCGAGTACGCGTCCGAGCCCTACCTGCCGCCGGAGCTGTTCAGGGAATACGTTGTCGATTACACCGGGCCGATGGTCCGCGCGATCCGGCGACACGGCGGAACCGTCCGAATCCACTGTCACGGCCGGCTGAAGCACATCCTGGATCACATCGCCGCCATGTCGCCCGACGGGCTGGACCCGATCGAGCCGCCTCCGCAGGGCGACGTGGAGCTCATCGACGTGCGCCGCCGCTGCGGGCGGGAGATGGTGCTCTTCGGCAACCTGGAGATGTCCGACATCGAGACGCTTCCGCCGGCGCGATTCGACGCGAAGGTCCGTCAGGCCCTCGACGAAGGCACGGCGGGGGAGGGGCGCGGGTTCGTTCTGATGCCCTCCGCCGCACCCTACGGCCGACGGATCAGCCCAAATGTCATGGCGAACTACGACCTGATCCTCCGCCGCGCTGTGGACTATCGCCCCTAGGTCGTATCCACGGGTCAGGGCGCTGTGCGTGCGACATTGACGGTGGCAAATGCCCCGCCGATGCGTTATGGTATGTGGTTCAGGTACCTTGCGCAGCCGGGGTGGACCGGTCGGTTCGCCGCACGGCGAGGCGCGCACTTGCGCCGGGCGATCGCCCGGTAATTCGACAGGAAATGGAGCTGCAGATGCGAAGCGACACGATCAAGAAGGGCGACGAGCGGGGCCCGCACCGCAGCCTGCTGCGGGCGACCGGGCTCAGCACGGGCGAGATCGAGCGGCCGATCATCGGCATCGCCAACAGCTACACCGACATCGTCCCCGGGCACGTGCATCTGAACGCTGTGGCCGAGTACGCGAAGCAGCAGATCAGCGAGGCCGGCGGCACGGGCGTGATCTTCAACACGATGGCGATCTGCGACGGCATCGCCATGGGGCACTCGGGCATGAAGTACTCCCTCGCTTCGCGCGAGATCATCGCCGACAGCGTGGAGAGCATGTGCGAGGCGCACCGGTTCGACGCCCTGCTGTGCATCCCGAACTGCGACAAGATCGTGCCGGGGATGCTGATGGCCGCGCTGCGGGTGAACATCCCGACGATCTTCGTTTCGGGCGGGCCCATGGAGGCGGGGCGGGTCGACGACCGGGACGTCGACCTCATCGACCAGTTCTATGCCGTCGCCCGGCACCAGATGGGCGAGCTGAGCGAGCGACAGGTTCGCGAATATGAGGACAACACCTGCCCGACGTGCGGCTCCTGCAGCGGCATGTTCACCGCCAACAGCATGAACTGCCTGTGCGAGGCGATCGGCATGGCGATGCCCGGAAACGGCACGACGCTGGCGACCAGCGAAGTGCGGATGGAGCTGTTCCGCCGCGCGGCGAAGCGCCTGGTCAAGATGGCCAGGGAATGGGACAAGGCCGACAGCAAGCCGAGCTACGAGTACCTCCCGAGGAAGATCCTTTCCAGGAAGGCGTTCGCCAACGCGTTCACGCTGGACATGGCGATGGGCGGGTCCACAAACACGGTCCTGCACCTGCTGGCGATGGCGAACGAGGCGGGTGTGAAGTTCAGCCTCAAGGACGTTGAGCGGATCAGCAAGCGGACGCCGAACATCTGCCGCGTCGCGCCGTCCGAGACGCCCGAGGGACGGATCTACCACATGCAGGACGTCCACCGGGCCGGGGGCGTGCACACGATCCTCCACCAGCTCATGAAGGACAAGCCGAAGCTGCTGGCCGGCGAGTGCAACACCGTCACCGGGCGGACGCTCGCCGAGAACGCCGAGCGCTGGTCCCGCCGCAGCAGGATGCCCGCGGCGGCCGCGGGACGGCTGTATCGCAAGGGATGGCAGGCGACGGCCCGAAGCGTCGAGGACGTGCGGCGGATGTACCGCGGCGAGAAGCTCACGCGGATGCCGGCGCGGAACCTGGACCCCGAATTCGACGCGAACGACGTGATCCGCACGGTCAAGAACGCCTTCACGGCCAAGGGCGGACTGGCGGTGCTGTACGGCAACATCGCGCGGAACGGGGCGGTCGTGAAGCTCGCCGGCGTCGATCCGAAGATGTACACCCACTCCGGACCGGCGCGAATCTACGAATCGCAGGAGGCCGCCTGCGAGGGCATTCTCGGCAAGAAGGTCGAGCCCGGCGACGTGGTGGTCATCCGCAACGAAGGTCCGCGCGGCGGTCCGGGCATGCAGGAGATGCTCGCGCCGACCAGCTACATCAAGGGCATGGGCCTGGGCGACCAGGTCGCGCTGATCACCGACGGTCGATTCAGCGGCGGCACGGCCGGGGCGTGCATCGGGCACGTTTCGCCCGAGGCGTCCGCGGGCGGCGAGATCGGGCTGCTGGAAGACGGCGACACCATCGAGATCGACCTGAACAAGGGCGAGCTCAACGCCAAGGTCTCCGACGCCGAGTTCAAGCGCCGCGCCAAGGACTACGTGCCCCCGCCGCCGCAGGTCACCCATGGCGCCCTGGGACGCTACGCCGCGCAGGCCACCTCCGCGGACACCGGGGCGGTGCTGGAGTGGGAGGGCAAGACGGTCGCGGGCGCGAAGAAGCCGGCCCGGAAGTCCGCGAAGAAGAGCCCGAGAAAGAGCGGCGCGAAGGGCTCGAAGAGTTCCAAGAAACCCTCATCAAAGAGAAAGTCCTCAAGGAAGGCCTCGAAGAGGGCATCCGGCAAGAAGCGCAAGAAGAAATAGAGTTCGGTCTGACGCCCCGAAAGAAGCCCGGCAGTTCGACGTTCCCGCCCCGCCAGGCCACACGCTCATGCCAGACTGGGACTCAGACGACCGAAGCAGGGCTGGTCAAGGCACACGGGCGACAGGCGGAACAATCGAGCGTGAGCCGTTGGGGCCTGGCGCGGTCTTCGCAGCGTCCCCCGGCATGCTTGTCGCACAGCAACTCCCGGGGCGTCTTGTTTTCCTTGCCGCAGCTCTTTCACGAGAGACTGAGGAACGGGATGCACCCGACGATCATGTCGAGAGGGGTCGGGCGGTCGGCGAAAGCAAGTGTCCGGGCGCAAATCGCATTCCTTCTCGATCGCTCGCCGGTGGCGGAGGTACTAACGCTCGTGCCTTCTTCCTGTCCGACCCGACGTTGAAATGCAACGAGGCCTTTTGCCCGCGGGCCGGGGGCTGCCCCCCGCGGCGACCTCGACCAGACCACGTCGGCGTACTCCACCGTGCCACCAGCAGACGGGAAGGCCTTGACCCATGCAGGCGATTCGGGTATTCAGGAATAATTCCTAACTATGTCCGAACCCGAACAAAGCAACGAGCCGCCGATGCGCATGACCCGCCAGCGTCGCGTGATCCTCGACGAGCTGCGGGGCGCGACGCACCACCCTTCGGCCGAAAGCGTCTACGAAGCGGTCCGCGAGCGCGTCCCCCGGATCAGCCTGGCGACCGTCTATCGCAATCTGGAACTGCTCTGCGAGCGCGGGCTTGCCGTGCGGGTCGCCTGCGGCGACGCGCGGCGCCACTATGACGGCCGGACCACGCCGCACGAGCACGTGCGCTGTCAGCGCTGCGGGCGGATCGTGGATCTGCCGGGCGCCCCGCCGGACGTTGGCGCCGTCCGGCGGGCCGAGCAGAAGACCGGTTTTCGCATCTCGGTGCGGCGCGTGGAGTACCTGGGGATCTGCCCGCGATGCTGCCGGGATGACGACGCGAAGCACGCGGAGGAATGACGACCTGCAATGTGTGTAAGGAAGCGACCGGGTGCGGATCCGGCGCCCGGAGCGATGAAGCGTTGCCCAACTGCGCGGCCGGGCCGCGCGGCGAATCCACGAACTCAGGCAGGAGATGACAGAATGCGTGACATGACGGCTGCGAACCTCAGAAGCGCCTTCGGCGGCGAGTCGATGGCCCACATGCGTTACAAGGTCTGGGGCGCCAAGGCGGCCCAGGACGGCTTCTCGAATGTCGCCCGCCTGTTCCGCGCGATTGCCTCCGCCGAGCAGGTGCATGCCTCGAACCATTTCGAGTCGATGTCCGACGTTGGCGGGGCGTTCCTGGTCGACAGCATGGCCGGGTTCGGACTGACCTCGACCTCGGAGAACCTCGCCGGGGCGATCGAGGGTGAAACCTTCGAGATCAACGACATGTACCCGTCGTACCTGCTGATCGCGCGGGACCAGAAGGAGTTCCCCGCCGTAAAGAGCTTCCACTACGCCCTGTCGGCCGAGAAGATTCACGCCCGGATGTACACCGACGCCAAGAAGTCCGTCGACGCCGGCAAGGACATCGAGCTCGGTCCCGTGCAGATCTGCACCATCTGCGGATGGACGCACGAAGGCGACGCGCCGGACCGCTGCCCGATCTGCTCGCGGGACTCGTTCCGGACGTTCGAGTAGCCGTGCCGCTCCGAGCTCACCGCTCGCGGCTGGAGCGCGTTTTCGCGCGGTATCACCGGCGAGAGTACGTGTCGCCCGACCCGCTGGAGTTCCTGTACGACTACGAGGACCCGGAGGATTGCGAAATCGTCGCGCTGGTCGCGTCGTCGCTGGCGTACGGGCGGGTGGCGCAGATTCTGCGGAGCGTCCTCGACGTGCTGGGGCGGATCGGCGATCGACCGCGGCGGTTTGTGGAGGACACGTCGCCGTCGCGGGTCGCGCGGGCGATGCGCGGCTTCGTGCACCGCTTCTGCCGGGCGGAGCACATGGCCGGGCTCCTGACGGCCGCGGGAAGGGTGACGCGCGAGTACGGCTCGCTCGGCGCCTGCCTGGCGAGCGGCGTGCGCGATGAAGACCGCACTGTCCGCGGCGGGCTGGCGGCGCTGGCGGGCGAGCTGCGGCGCGCGAGCCCGGTGCCGCCGGGACATCTCCTGGCCGATCCCGCCCGGTCGAGCGCGTGCAAGCGGCTGCACATGCTGACACGGTGGATGGTGCGCTGCGACGAGGTGGACCCCGGCGGATGGGAGGGCGTGCGGACCGATCAGCTCGTCGCGCCGCTGGACGTTCACATGCATCGCGTCGCCCGGGCGCTGGGCGCGACGCGCCGGCGGCAGGCGAACTTCGCCACGGCCGTGGAGGTCACCGACGCCCTGCGGGGGATCGATCCGGACGATCCGGTCCGCTTCGACTTCTCGCTCACCCGCCTGGGTATCCGCGACGGCAGCTACCTCTGCGAGTTGTTGTGAGGGGAGTCGGGCGCGCCGGAATCCGGACGCGCGGCGGCCTGGGAAGGCCGCCGCGCTTGGCATGGTGGTCGCCGCGCTTGATCAGGAAAGGACCGCCGCGCCTGCGCCTCGAGGGCAGCCGCTGCCGCGAAGGCCTCAGCGTCGGCGACGCAGCAGGGCGGCGCCGCCAATCGCGACCAGCAGCAGCGACGTCGGCTCGGGCGTGACGTTGCTCAGCGTGACGGTTCCCGCGGTGAAGTCATAGCTTACGTCAAAGAGCACGCCGCCGGTCGCGACCCCGTAGGCCGTGTCGCCGGCCGACGGTATGGCGTTGTCGAAGTACCCGCTCAGCGTTCCCGCCGTCAGGACGGTGAACGTGTCCGTCGGCGCGGGAATGAACGAGCCGAGCAGCGATACGGAGATTTCGCCGTCGGCGGCGAACGCGCCGGTCACGTCGAGCGTGTCGTAGCTGGACGCGCCCGCCAGCTCCAGGCGGAGTTCGCTGGTGTCGGCGTTGACCACCGAGCCGTCGATCGTCAGCGTCCCGGCCGACAGGCCGGGGGAGATCACGCCGTCGTTGTCGAAGTCGACGAAGAGGAACTCGATCGTCCCGGCGCCGCCGACGATTCCGCCGGGTTCGTTCACGAAGCCGTCGGTCAGGTCCGGCTGGATCTCCAGTCCGGACGATCCCTCGACGAGGATCGTTCCGCGGTTGATCATCCCGCCGTAGCTGGCGAACAGTCGTCCGGCGCCCCGGATGGTGTGCCCGGCGACATGGGTGAGAATCTGCCCGTCGGTGCTGGGGCGGAGCGTGTTGCCCGTGTCGTCGCTGAGCACGATGGCGCCCTCGCCGGCCAGCGTCTGGGTCCCGTTGAACAGCACCTGCGTCAGAGCGCCGCTGGACGTGCTTCCGTTGACGTTCCATTCACCGTCGTTGACCAGCCCGCCGGTGATCGTGACGATGTGGGCGTTGTCCTGCTCGACCACCGACCCGCTCGCGAGGGTGACGCCGTCGAGCTTCGCGCCGCTCTCCGCGACGATCACGGCCGAGCCGGACCCGCTCAGCACGCCGCCCTCCACCGTCGAGGCGTTCATCAGGCGAAGCTGCGACCCGTCGGCGATTTCGATGGTCCGCCCGGTGTTGACGAACGTTCCGGGGTCGAAGCGGAGCCCGCCCGCGCCGGAGGCCTTGAGGGTGCCGCGGTTCTCGAACCCGTCGGTCGCGTCGGGGTCGATGATCAGCGCGTTGTCGCCTTCGGCGATGATTGTTCCCTCGTTGATCATCCCGCCGTAGTCGCCCATGAGCTCTCCCGCGCCGCGGATCGTCGCGCCGCTCGCGAGCGTGAGAATCTGCCCGTCGCTGGTGCACCGGACGGTGTTCTGCGGGTCGTCGTTGAGGACGATCTCGCCCGATCCGCTCAACGTCTGGGTCCCGCTGAACTGCAGCGAGGTCAGCGAGCCGCTGGCGTTGTTGCCGACGACGTTCCAGGCGCCGTCATTGACCAGTCCACCGGTGATCGTGACGGTGTGGCCGTTGTCCTGATCGACCACCGACCCGGCCGCGATCTGCACCGCGTTCAGCGACGTCCCGCTTTCGGCGATAATCCTGCCCGCGCCCGCAGTGCTGAGAATGCCGCCGTCCACGGTCGAGGCGTTCATCAGGCGAAGCTGCGACCCGTCGGCGATTTCGATGGTCCGCC
>CAZADC010000123.1:8277-8916 GCA_964483755.1 uncultured Planctomycetaceae bacterium
GCGAGCCGCTGGCGTTGTTGCCGACGACGTTCCAGGCGCCGTCATTGACCAGTCCGCCGGTGATCGTGACGAGCCGTCCGTTCTGGTGATCTACGGTCGAGCCGGCGACGATTCCCACGCCGTCGAGCGTTGCGCCGCTTTCGGGGGTCACCTTCCCGGTTCCCGAGGACTGAAGCAATCCGCCGATCACGGTGGCGGCGTTCTGGATGACCAGCTGCGAGCCGGTGAGCACCTCGATGGTCCGTCCGGTATTGGTGAACGTTCCGGCCTTGAGCTGCAGTCCGCCCGCGCCGGACGCACGGAGTGTGCCCTGGTTGTCGAACCCGTCGGCGGCGTCCGGGTCGAGAATCAGCGGGTTGTCGCCCTCGGCGATGATCGTCCCTTCGTTGATCATCCCGCCGTAGTCGCCGAGCAGCGTGCCGGCGCCGCGGATGGTGTGGAACGCGCCGTTGGTGACGATCTGGCCGTCAGAGTAGGCCCGGACGTAGTTCTGGGGGTCGTCGTTCATGACGATCTCACCCGTGCCCGCGAGCGTCTGCGACCCGTCGAGTCGAAGGACGAGCAGACTGCCCGAGGCCGCCGAGGCGTCAAAGAGAATCTGCCCGTCGTTGGTCAGTCCACCGCCTGCGAGCGTCAGCC
>CAZADC010000124.1:0-8863 GCA_964483755.1 uncultured Planctomycetaceae bacterium
GGGGAGGATCTCCCCGTCGCCGTTGGCGAGAATCGGCTCGATCATGTGAAACTCCTTCTCGTCGGACGGGTCCGACCGCGAACCCGGGCCGCGGTCGGACGACTTGACATGGATCATTCTAGCCGTGCTGGTTCGGGGAGGAACAGCGTCGTTGCGAACCGGCCTCCTTCCGGGTCTTCGCCTCCGGACCCGGGCAGGTCGCGAGCGAGGCACGAAGCGACTCGCCGAAGCCGACAGGAAGACCGTCACCCTCCATCCCAAGGGGCAGATTCCCGCACCCCGACATTGGAAGGCGTACCTCGTCGCGTAACCTCGGCGGCATTCCTGGTTTTCAGAAGGGAGGATCCTCGTGGCGGGGACGGACCACGCATCGACTCGGTATCGCTCGGAGTGTCGCCTGATGAAAACACGCTGTCGTCTTCCGCACCTCCACGCGGCCGTGCTCGCCGCATTCGCGCTGCTCTTGGCCGCCTTGCCCGCGGCGGCGCAGGTCGAAACGCCCCGCTCGTCCGGACCGGTCTCCCATCTCGCTGCTTCGCATCCCGATGGTCGAGCAGCCGCCGGAGATCGACGGCGCCATGTCCGAGGGCGAGTGGGAGAACAGCTCCGCCCTGTCGGCGTTCTGGTACGCCATCAGCGGGCAGTACTACTTCATGGCGCCCTACCAGACTCAACTGCAGGTCTACTTCTGCTACGACCGGGAGAACCTCTACGCGGCCTTCACCTCGCCGGTCCATCCGCCGGGCACCTGGCTGCGGGCGCTGGGGCGGTTCCCCGACGTAATCGAGCACCCGCTCTACGGCATCTATCGCGACGACTACTACGGGTGGGGTCTCGCGCCGTACCACGACCCGGTGAAGACGACGCGCATGGGCGGGTTCTACTGCTGGACGAACCCGACGGCCGTGACGGGCGACGTCGGCGCCGGACTGGGACGCAAGTGGCAGTCCCGCGCCAAGACCCGCTCGCAGGTGACCGACGATCGCTGGGTCCAGGAGGTGGCGATCCCGATGAAGTCGCTGCGGATCGGACCTTACGCCGGCGAGGACGCCGAAGGGCGCCCCGTCATGCCGCTGCCGGTCCCGCCCGAGCGGCAGTGGATCTTCTCCCTCCGCCGGTGCACCGGCGAATGGGGCGTCCGCTACGGCGTGAAGAACGAGTTCAGCGACACGACCAGCAAGCTGATCTTCGACCCCGACGCCGTCACCGTGCAGATCAACGAGCTCGGGCCGATCATGGAGGACATCATCGACGTCCACGTGACGCTCAAGAACCACGGCGACCGCAGCGAGACCGTGCGGATGGGCTTCTTCGTGGAGTCGGCCGAGGGACTCGTCTACTCCAGCTACGACGACGACCAGCTCAACGACGGGCTGCTCGAGCTCGTGCCCGGCGAGCAGGTCAAGCTCCGCCTGCGAAAGCCGCTGCCCGGCATCACCGTGCACGGCAACCTGCTGTGGTTCGACGTGCGCACGGCCGGGAGCCCCGCCAAGCCGATCTTCCTGACCAAGCTCGTGCACTTCCATTCCCAGGACAAGCCCAACTACCGCGAGACGTACATCGCGAGCATCGGCAAGAACCGCCCGCCGCGGCGGGATTTCGACTACCGCTTCGACTACGCCTACCACACGAATCGCGTGTCGGCTGTCATCGACACGGGCATCTACGGCGCGAGCGAGGAGGCCCGCACCGCCGTCGAGGCCAGGCTGCTGGTCACCGGTGCGCAGGACGATTCGGACGTCGCCACCGCCTCCGCCGACTTCCAGGGCGCGTTCGCCTGCATCGTCAAGGACCTGCCGGAACTCGAGGAGGGGCACACCTACCGGGCCACCGTCCTGCTGTTCGACAGGAACCGGCGCATCGTCGGCGAGGACAGCACCACCTTCGTCAAGGAGACCGCCGAGTGGATGGGCACGGACGTCGGATTCAACGACGTCGTGTGGGATCCGTTCACGCCCATGAAGCCCCGGGGGCGCGACGGCGCCGACGGCTTCGAGACGCTCAACCACCGCTTCACCCTCGCGCCCAGCGGGCTGCCGGCGCAGGTGTACATCCGTCCCGACTCCCGCGAGCTGCCGCTCGAGTGGCGAGATCGCATCGATCAACTGAGCGACGAGCAGCTCATCCGTTTCGGGCGCGGCCCGCAGCTTCGCAGGCCCTACCGCCTCGTCGCCTGCGCTGCCGGCCGGGACGTGCCCGTCGAGATCGTCCGCCCCGCGAAGCTGGTCCGCAGATGGGAGAGCGAGCTGGAGTACGTCTCGCAGCTTCGGGCCGGGCCGGTCGAAATCGACCTGACGACGCGGTACGACTGCGACGGCTCGATGCACGTGAAGATGACCTACGGCTCGGACGATGCGGTCGGGATCGATTCGCTGGAGCTGGTCGCCGACTACGCCGGACCGATGGACATGACGCCGGGGCAGGGCGAGACGGGCGTCGTCTACGACTCGGCCGATCGGGACCCGGAGCTGTACTACAGCAAGTTCGTGCCGTGGCTGCGGTTCGGCAGCAACGAGCGGGGCTTCTCCTGGCTGTGCCGAACCGAGAAGGGCTGGCGCCTGGACCGCGACGGTTCGGCGATGACGCTCAGCCGCGATGAGCGCGGGGAGGTGACCTGGCGCGTGAAGTTCGTCAACCACCCCTGCGAGGTGGAGGGACGACGCGAGCTGGAATTCACCATCCTGACCCATCCCGCCAAGCCGCGACCGGATGACTGGCGGCGGATCGGCTGGTTCTACCGCGGCGACACCTGGGCGGCGCAATACATGATGCGCGTGCCTGTGCCGAACGAGTGGATCCGGAAGCACAACGAGCACATGTCGCGGGTCGAGCCCGGCTTCAAACCGTACGAGGACTGGCGGGACTACCTCCAGCGGGAGGCGTGGTTCGCGACGCGGTCGCCGCGGTCGACGCCCTACGAAGAGGCGGCCGCCAAGAAGCTCGACATGCCGCCCTGGAACCGCTACGGCATCTGCCGCAACGTCAGCACGCACGAGATGATCGACCGGTATTTCGAGGAGCGGGCGGCGTTCTGGCTGGCGCGGCACATCCGCGTCGGGCGCAAGTGCGGCTTCTGGTGGGACGAGACCTGGCCGATGTTCTCGGAGGCGAACTGGTCGGACAAGCTCGCCACGGGCGACGCCTATCTCCGCGACCGCGAGGACGTGAAGGACAGCGAGCTGCCGTGGCACCGCGGGTTCCTCGAACTGTACATGCGGCGGATGCAGAAGCGCATCGCACGCGTGATGACCGACAGTGGGCTGCCGGTGCGGAACTTCTTCTGGGCCAACGACGCCGCCTCGGCGTTCGAATCCTTCGCCTGGGACATTCAGCTCGTCGAGATGGCCGGCTCGCACCATACCAGCGTGAACATCGACAGCGTCGTCGCCTACCCGAAGGACCGCTTCCGGTTCTTCTGCCAGAAGTGGACCGGCACGATCGCCCGCCTCGTGCCCGGCTACGGCGGCAAGCACACCTACCCCCGGCCGGGCGACAACCCCAAATTCGACCGCCAGTACCTCGGGCGGGCTCTCGCCCACGACATCACCGTCTGTTTCGACGGGCCCCACGGCACGATGCATCAGCCGGAGCACTGCCTGCGATTCCTCAACGCCCTGATCGACTTCGGGCTCTTCGACGAGGACCGGGTCGAGTTCGTCCCGTACTGGCGCAGCGGCGACGCGGTCCGCTACGGGCGGGACTTCGGCGACAAGGAATACACGGTCTTCACCAGACCGCCCGAGAAAGGCGTCTACGTCAGCGCCCACCGCCGTCGCTGTGAGCGCGACGGGAAGCACGGCTACCAGGTGCTCTTCACGATCATGAGCGAGGCCGACGAGCCCGTGGAGGCGAACCTGCATCTGCTCGATCCGGAGCGGTACTTCGGAGCGGGCGGAAAGAACCAGCTCACGCTCCGCGAGGCGCTCGGGCGGCTCGACCCGCCCGGTCAGGCCGAGCGCGAGATACTCGACCGCCGCATCGCCGACGCGGGCGACGCGGTCGTGCTCCGCGACCTCGAGACGGGACGCGTCGTCGAGCGCGTGGCGGCCGACGACGACGGCGAGAGCTACGGAACGATCTACATTCCCCCGCACGACTACCGCATCCTGTGGGGCTACTTCGTTGCGGAGGATGAGCGATGAATCGTCTGCGGGCATGGAGATGGATGCTGCTGATCGCCGCGGTCGCCGGCTCGGCGCAGGCGGCGGAGTCCCTCGGACCCGTCGGCATCGACGGCGACGCGGTCACGATCGGCCGATGCGCCGTCACTGTGGGCGAGACCGGTCTGCCGGCACAGGTGAGCATCCGGGCGGACCGCTCGGAGCTCTCGCTGGAGCGCCGCCTTGAAGGCGGGGAGCCGACGCGGACGGAGCTGCAGTTCATCGGACGCGGACGACGCCTTCGCCGCCCGATCCGCCTGGAGGCCGTCTCGGGCGGAAAGGCGCTGAGCGTTGACGTGGTCACCCCCGCCCGGCTCGCCGAGGCGGAGGACGGCGTAGAGGCATCCTCCCGCCTGGAGGTCGGCTCCTACGCGGTGGATATGTCCTGCACGTACCGCCCGGACGGTTCGATGACGGCCCAGCTGACCGTCTCCGACGGCGCGCCGGAAGACCTGCTGCGTCTGGTGATCGAGCCGGTCCAGCCGGTGGACCTCGCCTTCCGGAACCTGCCCGCCGGCGAGCCCGGCTCGCACGCGCCGAAGGAGCTCGACGCCCGGCTTCCATCGACGGAGGGCGTCGTCTGGGACAGCGCCACGCAGACGGCCGACAATCACGTCCGACAGTTGTACGTCGGATCGGCCGACGCGGGATTCAGCCTGCTGTGTCCGGAGCGCCCGAAGCTGCCGGTTGAGACGAGCCACGTCACCCTCGCCCGCGACGACGTCCGCCGGCTCACCTGGCGGACCGTGCTGGTCAGCGGGACCGGCGGCAAGGCCCGCTTCGCACTGCTCGTCCACCCGGTGCGGTCGCGTCCTGCCGACGCGCGTCGTCAGGCGTGGCTGGCGTTCCCGGACTCGACGGAACCGGTCGGGCCCGTCGCCGGACCGGCGCTGCTGCGGGATGCGGGAACGGAGACGCCCGCGGCGCCCGTGGCGGGCGGCATGGCGCCGCAGACGCCCGGGTACCTGGCGCTTGCCTCGCGGGCGCAGTACGCCACGATGCGCGGCCACGCGGCCGCCGACATGGTCTCGAAGACGAAAGACAACGTCGCGCTCTACCCGGTCTCGCTGTTCCGCGCCCTGGCCTGCGGGCCGACCGGGCTCGTCGCCCGCGTGCGGTCCAACGCCCGCGACCTGCCCGAGGGAGATCCCCGTTCGCTCGACCGCCAGGTCTTCGGGCGGGCGCTGCTGCACGACGTCGGCGTCGCGCCGGAGGGCGTCCGCCAGCCGACCGAGTTCTTTGTCGTCACGCGAGCCCTGCGCGAGTTCGGCTACTTCGCCGACGACGGACTCACCGAGTACATCCCGTACTGGCGCCTGGACGGCATCGCCCGCTACGGCGAGGCGTTCCAGCCGGACGGCGCCTTCAACCTGTCGGAAGAGAACCCGGCTGCGAACACGTATGTCAGCGTCTTCCGCCGCCCGTACGAAGTCGACGGTCGACGGGGCATCCAGGCGATGTTCATCGTCGTCAACGAGCGCGACGAGCCCGTCAGGCACCGGCTCTATGTGCTCGACCTGGAGCGGGTGCTCGGGCCGGGCGTCCAGCGACTGTCCGGCTCGGCCGTCGTGCGGGAGCTGGACTACGGCAAGGTGCCCGACGACAGCGACTGGCGCAAGGAGAAGATCGCCCCCGCGTTCCGCAAGGACTACGGGCTGCGCGATCTGGAGAACGGCGGCTTCGTCCGGGCGTCGTCCAATAAAGGAACGACGGCCGATATCTACGGGCCGCTGTACATCCCCGCTCACGATTACCGCCTGGTGTGGGCCTGCGGATTGCCCGACGCTGACCAGACCACGGAGGACGACGAATGAGACGCCGGCCTGCGACGATCCTCGCCACGGCGGTGCTTGTTGCCGGCGCCGCGCTGGCGGACGAGAATCCGCGCGATGCCTGGCGGGCGGACACCCGCGGCGTGCTCCCGCGACTCGACGCCGCGCCGACGATCGACGGAACTGTCGGCGCCGAGGAGTGGTCCGGCGCCCTGGCGACCGACGGCGTGATCTATCCGATCTCCGTGACGCTCTTCCCGCGCCGCGTCGAGTGGTCCATGGGCTGGACCGCCGACGGGCTCCACGTCGCCTGCCGGACGCCCCGCCTGAAGGGCGAGGAACCCGCCGCGAACGCCCAGGAGAGCGATTTCGACGCGCTGCGCAAGGACGACTCGTTCGAGCTGATCGTGTACCGCGATGACGGCAAGGCGACGCTCAGGGCGATCGTGAGCCCGGCCGGCGTTTCGGCCGTCCGCGCGGGCGGAGACCACAGCGAGACCGCCGCCGTGAAGACGGCCGCGTCGCTGACGGATACGCACACGGACTACGAGATGTACGTCCCCTTCGCCGCCCTTGGCGTCGACGCCGCCGCGGCGGGCGATCGCTGGCGCATCCTGCCGGTCCGCCACCTGCGGACGGGCACGAATGTCGAAGGACCCATGCCGTACAACCACCGTGGCGGGCTGGGCGGACGGGACCGGGCGCCGCTGTTCACTCTGGGCAACGACCGCTGCGCCGTGCGGCTTCAGGCGATGCAGTCCTCGCTGTACGCCGGAACGCCGGTCGCCCGATTGACCGTCATGAATCCGTCCGACGAGCAGCGAACCATCACCGCCCGCGTCCGCATCACCCGCGACGGCGAGCCGATCGGCGCCGCGTCCCGCGAGATGACGCTTCCGCCGGCAGAACGACTGCCGGTCACGCTGGCGACCCGGCCGGACCCGCCCGTCAACCCGGAGGCGGAACACGAATACCGCTGCGACGTCGACGTCATCGCCGAAGGCGGGGCCGAGCTGTTCCACACACACTTCATCTGGAACCCCGCGACGAATCGCGAATGGCTGGGCGACGAGCTGCCGAAGCGTCAGCGCGCCAGGGAACGCGTCATCACCGTCGATCCGAGCAAGGACGTGCCGTTCCAGTTCCGGCGGTTCATGCGGCTGTTCGAGGATATGCCCGAGGGGCACAAGCTGGAGATCACGGCCGTGCGGACCGTCGTGCCCGGCAAGGGATACGTGGTGGATTCCGTCCAGCACATCACCTCCATCGATCCGTCCGGGCGGAAGGACGGCGTCCAGGCCTTTTACCGGACGGGGTACCTGCTCGAGCACGTCATTCACTGGCGGAAGGACGTCAAGCACGGCCCGGAGAAGTTCTACGCCTCCGGCCTGAACAGGGAGGGACGGCGCCACCGCTACGTGCAGAAGGTCATCCCGTGGGTTGACGGCGAGGTGCGGGGCGTCCAGCGCGTCTACCACGCGACGGGCGAGGTGCTCGCCGAGACCCGCTACGAGGACGGCAAGGCCGCAGGGGTGTCGAAGCGATACGACCGCGAGGGGCGCCTCGTCCGCACCACGCCGTTCGAGGACGGGTACAAGCACGGGACGATGGAGGAATACTACCCGCGCCGCCCCAAACGGACGATCCCCGTGCGCAACGGCCTGATCCACGGGGTGGTGAAGGAGTACGACTGGGAGGGGCGCCTGGTCTGCAAGACACCGTACCGCGAGGGGCTTCGCCACGGCGTCGAGGAGGTCCGCCCGGACATGAGCCGCCCGCTGGAGTGGGAGAAGGTGCACTGGCGCGAGGGCGAGAAGGTCAGCCGGGAACGGTGGGAGCTGACCACTCGACCTGCGGGCGACGGGGGCCGGCAGGAAGCGGCCAGCCCCGACGAGCCGGGAACCCGCGACGCGGAGCAACCGCGAACGGGCCCGTCGCCGGAGACGGTGGACGGCGTCGATGACGGCGAGAAGATCGAGTACTGGCCGCGACGACTCAAGCGATCGGCGCCCTACAGCCGCGGCAAGGTCGACGGCGAGGTGCGCGACTGCTGGGAGAACGGGCAGCTCAAGATGTCGCGCCCGTTCGACAGCGACCTGATGCACGGCGTCGAGAAGCACTACGACCGCGACGGCGAGCTCACGCAGACCCGCTACTGGTGGAAGGGCGACATGGTCAGCGCCGCGGAGTACCGCGCCCGCCTGTCCGAACAGTAGGCCGGACCCGGAAGACCTTCCGAGCATGACTGAGGGGTGAGGAACCGCGTCTCTCAATATGTCCTCAGCATCGCAAGGTTGAATGCGAGAGGACCCTTTCTCGCCTTGCTTGACCCTTCATTCAGTGGCGTCCGCCAGCCCGAGGTGCTCCGGGCACAGCCAGGCCACTGCAAATGCCTCCAGCAGAGCTCGCTTCCGCGGGTCCTCCACGGTCACATACTGAAACGTGTACCCGCAGCGCAAACGGGAGCCGTCTTGCTGAAGGTGATCGCGCACGAATGACGATCGGCCGGCCAGATGGGCGCCAAGTCGCTGATGCAGGCCGTTCCGGGCACGGGGAGTTCTCCCGACATGAACGGCTCGGTCCTCGGCATCCAGGATCAGGTACACGCCGCGCGCAGAGGGGGCCTCCAGCCGTTGACGCGGTTGCGGAAACGGGATGGCGGTTTGCCGACGGAGCTGCCGGTACAGAGCGATCACTTCCCGCCGTTCCCTGGCATTGCCGCTGACGAAGCTCATGGCATCTTGAGTTCCGTGTGCCATGGCTGGTCAATATGGTTGCCTGATCTGGCTTCGTCAACGGGAATGGGAGCGGCAGGGCCTGCCTGCGAACCGGCGCCGGGCGGCGCGCTTGTGGCGGCCTGTCTCCCAGCTGCTTCCGCGCGGCAGTGCGGCCGGGCCCGGGGGGAATTCCGGACCCGGCCGCGTGCGTTGA
>CAZADC010000125.1:0-8854 GCA_964483755.1 uncultured Planctomycetaceae bacterium
GCTGGAGAACACCGCGCACACGCTGGAGATCATCCCCAACGGCGACGGGCCCGTCCCGATCGAGACCATCCAGACCCACCATCCGCCGCTGAGGTGACCCTTGCCCACGTCCTCGGGCCTCATCTCGGATCGTCTGTGATTGCTATGATTGCACAGGCGGTCGAAGGCGGGTAGACTTCCACTCCCCGCAGCAAGGCCGTCGGATGCACGAACATGCCCCGAGACGTGGAAGGAATCCTGTTCGACCTGGGCGATACGCTTCTCGACTTCGGTCGAGTCGACGTGCGGGGTTTGTTCGAGGACGGGGCTCGCCTCGCGTACCAGTATCTCGAGGAGCTCGGCCAGCCGGTGCCGAGCTTCTCCCGTTTCCATCGCAAGCAGCTCTGGGCGATCCGCTGGAACTACCTCAAGAGCCGCCTGACGCGCCGCGAGTTCAACGCCCTGGACCTCATTGGCGTCACCAGCCGGCGCATGGGCCAGCAGCTCACCGAGGAGCAGACGGCCGAGCTTGCCTGGCTGTGGTACGAGCCGCTGAGCGATTGCGCGACGATCGAGCCCGACCTGCCCGAGCTGCTCGCGCGGTGGGCGGACGACCGACTCCTGCTGGGCGTGGTGTCCAATACCTTCGTGCCGGGCGAAGTGCTCGATCGTCATCTCGAGCGTCTCGGCCTGCTGAAGTACCTGCCGATCCGCATCTACTCGTGCGACGTGCGTTACCGCAAGCCGAACCCCAACATCTTCCGGCTGGCCCTCGACCCCTCGGGGCTTCTCGCCGAGCGCGTGCTGTTCGTCGGCGATTCGCCGCGGGCGGACATCGAGGGCGCCAGACGCTTCGGAATGCGGACGGTTCTCAAGGACCCCTCGGGGCGCTTCGACGACGCCGACGTCCCGGCCGATTACCGAATCCGACGGCTGGCGGAATTGGACTCCGTCCTCGCCGCCTGCAACGGGACGTCCTGACGTCGCCGGTCGGCGTCGACGCCGGCTGACTACTCGCCCGAATCGCCGAGCGCCTCGTGCGCCTCCTTGAGTTGCTTGCGGATCGGGATGTCCTGCGGGCACTTGTCCTCGCAGACGCCGCATTCCACGCACGCCTCGGCCGTCTTGTTCTTGCTCTCATCCTTGCCCCGGCGGATGCCCGCGTAGCCCTTCTTCGCGACGTCCCAGAGCCCGTAGACGCGCCCCTGGTTGAACACGCTGAAAACGCGTGGGATGTTCACACCCGCCGCCTCACAGGGCATGCAGTATCCGCACCCCGTGCAGTAGAGCTCGGCCATCTTCCCCAGCCGCTGCATGTGCTCGTCGATGGCCTGTTTTTCCTCATCGCCCAGGCCGGTCGCGTCCGAGGCGACGGCGAGGTTCTCCTCCACGTGCTCCATGGTGCTCATGCCCGACAGCGCCACGGACACGTCGGGATTGCTGAGCACGAACCGCAGCGCCAGCTCCGGGACGCGATCGATGCCCGGCACGAGCTCGGTCAGCACGTCGCTTGTCGCGCCGAGGCGCCCGCCGGCGACCGGTCCCATGACGACAATGCCGACGCCCTTCTCACCCGCGTGGGCGATGGCGTCCTCCAGATGGCGGTCCAGCAGGTTGTACTGGAGCGTGATGACGGCGGGATATCCGCTGTCGATGAGCTTGATGACGTTCTCGCACGAGTCGTGCGTCGAGCAGCAGATGTGCCGGATGAGCCCCTGGTCGCGGGCCTTCCGCATCCAGTTGCCGATGACCGGCTCGACCTTCTCGGTCCAGGCCTGCCAGCTCAGCCCGTGATGGTTGTAGATGTCGATGCAGTCGACGCCCAGGCGCTCGAGGCTGTCCTCGAGGTTCTTCCACCACTGCTTCTCGTCGCAGGAGTAGTCGTGGTTCTTGGTGGAGACGACGATCTCGTCGCGTTTGCCCCAGGCTTTGAGGGCGTCGCCGACGGCGCGCTGGCTGTCGGCGTTGCAGTACCCGACGGCCGAGTCGATGTAGTTCACGCCGTTCTCGAACGCCTTGAGGATCATCGGCGTCGACTTGTCGCGATCGACGACGGCGTCGCCGCCTTCGCCCTTCATGGGCAGGCGCATCGCGCCGAAGCCAAGCTGGGAAACCTTCAGTCCGGTCCTGCCGAGTGTGCGGTAAATCATGCGATCTCCAATGAGTGCCGATGCGGTCGTGACGGGCCTTTACCTGCTTGCGGGCAGCGGGTGCGCGACGGTCAGGCGGTAGGCGCCTCGCCGGAAGCCATGCCGCTGACCACCCGGCGGATCTGCGCGAAGGCGGCCGGGTCGCGCCAATAGTACACGCTGGAGCAGGCCTTGCGGCAGTGGACGAGCCCGGCTTCCTTGAGGATGTGCAGATGACGCGACATGTTCGGCTGGGAGCCGCCGATCTCCTCGACCAGCTCCCCGACGTTGTACATGTCCTTGCACTCTGGCTCGTCGGGCAGACGCTCGAGAATGCGCAGCCGCGTCATGTCGCCCATCGCCTTGAAGACCCTGGCCTGCATTTCCAGATTCATGCTCTCTCCGCATAATAGCCGTTTCACTATATAGTGGACTTTAGCGACTTTCCCGCAGGCATAAACCTTTGCCAGTAAAGGCTTACGAATTAACGCAACTCTTCCGAAAAAGGTAGAGTTGCATGAAATTCGGCCGGAATACACGGTTTCCAGAGTTCGGCGATGCCCAGAATGGCTAAAGTCCACTATATAGCGAATTGGTTATAGCGAGTCAAGTGGCCAGGCGCCTCGGACAGATGTGACATATGCCGCCAGGCCCGACACCCCCGTTCGGGAACACGGGGCTCGGCGTGCTGGCCTGCGCTGCCGGTCCGGCTGAACGTCGACGTTCCCTGAGGGCCGATGCGCCTTGAGTCGGGCGCTGGTTTTCGTAGAATCCGACCTGTCAAGATGCCGGTGATCGTCCGCTTGCACGTCATGAACAAGAAATGCGTCTTGCGCCGGGCGCTGCGAAATGATGGCGGCAAACAGCCGATACAATCTGTCGCCCTGGTTGTGGCTGGGCGCCCCGCTGGGAATCCTGCTGATCCTATGGGCTACGCCGCTGCTGGGGCGGGAAGTGTGGGAGTTGCTGATCCCCAACGAGATCGGGCTGCTGGAGATCGGCACCGTTGTAATGCTCGTCCCCGCCGTGGTGATGTGCGGGCTGATCTTCCGTCGCCGCAGGCGCCTTCCCCGTGGCGTGGGATGGTTCTTCCTGCTGCTCGGATTGGCGGGGCTGTATTTCGCCGGCGAGGAGATCAGCTGGGGACAGACGTACTTCCAGTGGGAGACCCCCGAGCGCTTTGCCGAGGTCAACAAGCAGCACGAAACGAACCTGCACAACATTTACGGCTGGGACATCCTCAACAACGTCCCGAGACAGGGAATGCTCGCGCTGACCGTCCTCGGCGGAATCGTCCTGCCATTGTGCCTCGCCCGTCGCCTGAGGGCTCTGCGGCGCAAGCGCCGGGCGATCGGATGGTTGTGCCCGGACTGGCGGCTCGTGCCGGCCGCCGCCGTCGCGGCGCTTTCCACCGTACCCGAGAAACTCTACGACCGCTTCGTCAAGGACGCCCCGGGCATCGCCGAATGGCCACGGGACAGCTACGCCTACATGGCGTTCGTCGACCCGGCGGGCGAGTTCAAGGAGTTCGCCTTCGCCATGGTGATCCTGCTGTTCGTGCTGAACACCTACCAGCGGGTGCGGACGCTTGCGCGGGCGGAGACGCCGATACCGGAAAGCCCGCCCGCGCGGACGGCCGGCATGTCGCAATGATGCCTGCGCAGAGCGAACCCGTGCTGTGTCATCGATGCGGGGCCGTTCTGCATCCGGGCGAGGGCAACTTCCACGTGATCCGCATCGAGGCGGTCGCCGACCCGACCCCGCCGGACGTTCGCACCGAGGATCTCCCCGAAGACTCTTCCGCCGAGATGCGCCGGCTCATTGAGACAATGGAGGGTATGAGCGAGCGCGAGCTGCGAGAGCAGGTCTACACGCGCATGGAGATCGAGCTCTGCGGGCCGTGCTTCCGAGAGTGGCTCGAGGACCCCGTCGGCAGGAAGCGCCGCGAGGGCAGTTGACTCCCCCCGCCCCGGGCTGGGCGGGATCACGGTGCGGGCTGCGTCTCGACGAGGCGCGTCTCGCCCGCGCGTGCGATCGCCGCGTTCAGGTCATCGACGGAATCGTAGGTCCGCACCGTGCCGTCCACCCGCAAGGCGACCGCCCGGCCGCCCTCATAGGTGCGGCGCCCGTAGGCCAGCACAGCCGTGGGGGCAGACTGCTGAGTCAGCCCCGGCACGTAAGCGTACCGCTCACCGGCGGGGCCCGTCAGGAGGCCGGGGTCGGCGACGCGTCCTTCCTCTTCGAGCGTCGCCAGCGAAGGCGGATAGGCTCCGTTGTGGGCGAGGGCGTAGATCTGCAGGGCCGCGCCGATCTGGCGAAGATCGAGTCTGGCCTCGCGCAGGGCGCTCTCCGTCGGCCGCGCGGGCAAGGTATCCGGCGGAGCATCGCTCTCTGTTGCGGCACGCGTGTCCGCAGCACGGGCCTGCTGCCGCGTCCGCATCGCCTGCCGGAGGACGTGCGCGACGTAGACACCCCCGGCAAGAAGGATGACGATGCCCGCCGCGAGGGCGATCCATAACCCGGCGCGCCCGCCCGTCGGCGCGTCGGGGCTCGCATCGCCCCGGCCGGACTGTTCGTTGCGTTCGGACATGACCTACGCGTTCGCCTGCATCCACTGGCGCACCGCCGCCAGGCCGAGCAGAGCGACGATGATCATCTGCACCACGACGCCCGCGGCGACGGCGGCGACCGCCACGGCGACATTGGTGCGCTCGGGCATCATCTCGGTCAGCTCGGGGTTATGGCGTCCGAGCATGCCGACGCAGCGGAACTCGGCCGCCATGAAGGCGTGAAAGACCACGCCGAGCAGGAATCCGCCGGCCGCGCCGACCAGCAGCGCCAGCAGGAAATTACCCAACCCCCCCGGGCCGACGATTGTCTCCTGCATCAGGTTGACAACACGTCCGCCCAGCCAGAGCCCGAGGATCATGATCGCCAGCCAGAGCAGCATGATCACCCAGAGGACCGCCAGCTCGCCGGGCTTGCGCAGGGCGGCCTTGGCGGCCCATCGGACATCCAGGGCGCGGGCGTCACTGGTGTAGGCCCACCCGAGCAGGGCGACGGGGAGCAGGGGGATCGTGACAATCGGCGCGATGTACGCCAACGACATCGCCAGCCCCATCGCCCCGGTCTTGAGAAGGTCCATGAAGGCGAAGTCCGGCACCTCCGGGGCGGTGTCCACGCCCTCCAGTGAGCTGATCGAGCAGTCCAGGTAGAAGCGCAGGAAGTACCCGCCGATGATCAACTCGGCCGCGATGATGGCCGCAAGGGCGAGGAGGACGCCGCCCGGCACCGCGAATACGCAGCACATGCCGCCGAACAGCGCGAACCGCAGAAACATGCCCAGGATGATCGAGTAGAGCACGAGTGTGGCGATACTCCTGAAGTTGCTGAAGGCGTACCGCAGCGCCGAAAGGGATCCGATCGCCAGCGAGCCGGTGTCTCCGGCCGACGGGGCGAGGGCAGGCGCGCCGATGGCGTCGGGGTTGACCCACCCGCATCGCTCGCACACGCTCGCGCCGGCGGGCATCGTCGCGCCGCAGTCTCCGCAGATCGCACCGACGTGCGGCGCCGGCGGCGCGTCGCCGGCGCTCGTGTCCTCGGGCGTCACCCCCGCCGGGCTCATCGTCTGACTCGCCAGTGAATCGTCCGGCGCAGGAACGCGCTGAAGCGTCCCGCAGGCGGGGCAACGCGCTTTCTTCCCGGCCGCGTCGTCCGGGGCGCGGACCGTCTTCGCGCAATCGGGATTCGCGCAGGTGAAGCGAATCGCCATCGGCTGCACTCCCTGTGTAAGCGAACGTTCTCGGACGTGTCGTCCGCAGGCTACCCGGCGCGGGGCGGCCGGGGCAAGCGCGTTTTCCGGCGGCGCCGGGCTCGGGCGAGGGGCAGAACACGCGTAAGGCGAGGCACCTTCCGCCTGTCGCCTCACGGTTGACACTGCCCGTCCGTCCGATCATGATCTCAGCCGCTCCCCGGAAGACGGGGGCGCGAACCGTCGCATTCGATGGAGCCGTCCGGGATGAACCTCCTGCTGACCATCTGGTCGTTCGCCAACTGCTTCCTGGGATACGTGATCTTCCGCATCCTGGTGGCCGTCTACGGCGCACTGCTGGGCGCCGGCGTCGGGTTCGCGCTGCTGGTCCGCTTTCGCCCCGACCCCCGCCCGCTGGACTTCGTGGTCGCCTGCGGGGTGTGCGGAATCCTGCTGGGACTGCTGGCGTGGTTCCTCTACCGCGCCGCGTTCGCGATACTCGCCGGGCTGGCGGCGCTGGGGGGCGTGCTGACCGCCCTGAACGCCTCGGCCGCCGGGTGGATCCTCGGCGTGCTCGCGGGGCTGATTCTCGCCGGGGTGACGTTCGCCTGGCTGCGGTATCTCGTGATGATCCTCACCGGCGTCGGCGGGGCGCTTGGGGGCACGTACTCATTGGCGGCGGCATTTGCCGGCGGCCGCCCGGCTCTCCACGACGCGCTGGCCGGGAGCGTGCCCTTGACGATCGTTCTGGTGCTGATCGCCGCCGTCCTGGCGGCCTTGGGAATCGCCGCGCAGATCCGCCTGTCCGAGGCGGTCGGCGCTACGCTCACCCCTGCGCCCGGCCGGAAACGCTCGCGGGGGCGATCCCGCACGGTCGCGCCGCCGTTCACCCGGCTCTGATCCATCCGGTCTTTTTTCGGCCCGATACCTGAGATTTCCTCCGTATACCCCTTGACGCTGCGGGCCTCTTAACTTATGCTGTTACTCAGTTCACAGCGTTATTTTCGTAACAGCACTAAGGAGCGACCGCGAACCGGACGTCGGAGACATGCCCGAGAAGATCTCATCCAGAACGGTTGGCCGGTTGAGCGTTTACCGACGCCTGCTGCTGGACTTACAGCGGGAACGGCAGGAGGCCGTCTACTCGCATCAGCTCGCCGCCGCGGCCGGCGTGTCGGCCGCGCAGGTCCGCCGGGATGTGATGGCCGTCGGGTACACCGGCAGTCCGGTAAGCGGGTACAACGTGGAAGCGCTGACCGAAAGCATCAGCCGACTTATCGACGCGCCCGCCGGCGAGGGCGCGGTGCTCGTCGGCGTCGGGAACCTCGGGCGGGCGGTGCTGGCATACCTGGCGGGACGGCGACCCAGGCTCCACGTCGCGGCCGCGTTCGACGCCGATCCCGACAAGGCCGGGCGGGTCATCCACGGCGTGCGCTGCCACGAGGACGAGCAGCTCACCGACTACGTCCGGCGAAACGCCGTGCGGGTCGCCATCGTCACGGTGCCCGCCGAGGCGGCCCAGGGCGTCACCGACACGCTCGTCAGCGCCGGCGTGACCGGGCTGCTGAATTTCGCCCCGGTCGCTTTGCGGACGCCGGAGCACGTATACGTAGAGAACATGGACATGCTGACCACGCTGGAGAAGGTCGCCTTCATGGCCCGCAACGTGGATCAGGCGAGGGCAACGACATGATTCAGGCCGACGTTGACGCCATTCTGGCCCGACACCCCGGCGCGTCCCGCGACGCGCTGATCCCAATCCTTCAGGAGGTGCAGGACTCGCTCGGATACCTTTCCGAAGACGCGATCGTCGCCGTCGGGCGGCACCTGGACCTGCCGGCCAGCAAGATCTACGGCGTGGCGACCTTCTACAACCAGTTCCGCTTCCACCCGCCGGGCGAGTTCCACATCCAGGTGTGTCGCGGCACGGCCTGCCACGTGAAGGGCTCGGCCCACGTGCTGGAGGCGCTGAAGCGCGAGTTGAACATCGAGCCCGGACAGACCACGCGGGACGGGCTGTTCAGCCTGGAGGTGGTCGCGTGCATCGGCGCCTGCGGACTTGCCCCGGTCATCTGCGTCAACGGAGAATTTCACGCCAAGCTCAATCCCCAGTCCGTGAGGGACATCGTCAATGAGTACCGAGACCTCGCCAAAAACTGCGTCGATGCGGCTGGCTGAGCCCTGTTGCGATGCCTGTCGTCACGAGCCGGAGAGCCCGTGCCCGCAGTTCGTCCCCTGCGCCACTGAAGGTCCCCTGTGCCACGACGCCAAGAGTTGCCGCGACTCCGTGGCGGACAGGGCGAGCGTACTGCGGCGCGAGCGCCTGACGCGTCCGGCCGTCTACGTCGGCGCCGGCACGTGCGGGCTCGGGGCCGGGGCGCGTAAGGTTCTCCGCGCCGTCGAGACGCACCTCGACGAGCAGGGCATCGACGCCGAGGTCGTCGAGGTCGGGTGCATCGGGCTCTGTGCGGCCGAGCCGATCGTGGACGTGCAGGCGCCCGGACGACCGCGGGTGAGCTTTCGCGAGGTGACGGCCGACGACGTTCCGGCAATCATCGACGCCGTGCTCGCCGGCGACGTCCCGCGCGACAAACTGCTCGGCCAGCACGACGCCCCGCCCGGCGTCGAGCCCTATGCCGACGTGGCGATGCTTCCCGACCACCCGTTCTTCGCCCGCCAGACGCGGCGCGTGCTGGGCAACTGCGGGCTGATCGATCCGCGGAGCATCGACGAGTACATCGCCCGTGGCGGGTACCGCGCCCTCGCGGCCGCCGTGCGGGAGAAGACACCCGTCGAGGTGTGCGAGGCGGTCGAAGCGTCCGGGCTTCGAGGTCGGGGCGGCGGCGGCTTTCCGACCGGCCGCAAGTGGCGCTTCGCGCTGGAGGCGGCGGGACGGCGGAAGTACCTCGTCTGCAACGCCGACGAGGGCGATCCGGGCGCGTTCATGGACCGCGCGGTGATCGAGGGCGACCCGCACCGCCTGCTGGAAGGCATG
>CAZADC010000126.1:0-8816 GCA_964483755.1 uncultured Planctomycetaceae bacterium
CCCGCCGCGTGATGGGGTGGTCCGCCAGGCCGATCGACGCCAGGGACATCGTCACAAACGCCGTCAACGGAGCGGCCTCCAGGAATCCGCCGCTCGGCGGCTGGATGCGCCCGAGAACGCCCAGCGCCGGCCCGACCGACAGCCGTCTCGCGACGCGTTTGAACGGGCACGCGGGCGGGCGGTGGACGTGCCGGGCCAGCCCGATGCCGATCAGCGCCGGCAGGGCGTAGCTGACCACCGGCAGCCGAACGAACCGCAGCAGAGACTGCGGGAGCAGCGCCAGTTCGAACGGCAGCGCGGGCACGACCCGCCAGGCGTCCGGCGAGTCGCCGAGCATGCCGGACAGGGCGCACATGGTGAGGATGGGCGCGGAGAAAGTCCGGTCGTCGCCGTACCGCTCCGCCACGGCCGCGGCGAGGGACTCGGCAGCCAGCCCCCCGGCCGTGCGGGCAAGCCATCGCCCGGCGGCGTCGACGGCGGCCGCGTGGCGTGACGGCGCAATCGCCCGCAGCGCCGCGCAGCCCAGCAGCGTGGCGGCGAGGTTCGAGGGGGAGTCGGTCGTGTCCCCCCAGCCGCCGTCGGCGTTGGCATGTTCGGCGAGCCAGTCGGCCGCGCGGCTGGCGAGCGCCGCGGCGGCGTCCCCACCCGTCTGATGCAGGGCGAAGCCCGCCGTCGCCGTCGACAGCGCGCTGGACGACAGCTCCCCGGCCCACCGGCCGAGCCCGACCCGCTCGGCCAGGAGACGGCCGCGCGCCCTCGTCAGCGTCCGGACCGCGTCGTCGCTCATCGCTCGCGCCGCACCCAATCCCGCAGGACGATCGCCCCGCACGCCGCCGCGATGCTCAGCAGCGGCGCGACCGGCACGCGGAAGCGCGGATGAGCGGCCGGGCCGGGCAGCAGCGCCGCCAGCACTAGCAGGGCGACGCCCAGCCATCCCGCCGCCGAAACGCCTTGCCCCAGCTGGCGGACCGCGCAGACGGCGGCCGCGGCATACCGCGCGATCAGCAGCCCCACGAGCGGCACGACCAGCACGACGGCGGCGGCGTTGTCGGCGAAGTAGTGGCGCGCCGCCGCCCATGGGCCCTCTTCCCGCATGACGCCCAGCGTCCCTCGCTCGCCGCGCGTGAGCCCGGCAATCTGCAGCACGTCCGGCGCGCCGGGCAGCCAGAACCCCATCGAGCCGCGAAGGTGGATCTGCGCATACGTCCACGGGTGCGAGGCGATCGCGTCCAGGGCGGCGTCGGCCCGCAGACGGGCCATCTCGCCCGGCGTGCGCTGCCGACCGGTTTCGGGATCGGCCGGCTCGATCGGGTCAAGGCGGGCGTGCTCGGCGCTTACGCCGCGCTCGCGGGTGAGCACGAACGGAGCGGAGTACTTGTACATGCTGTCGGTCGCGAAGCTGGAGAACCCGACGTAACCCGCGACGTGGGCGTTGCGGACGATCCACGGGACGATCAGGGCGGCAAGGATGCCGGCCATCGCCCCGCCCCGGCGCCACCGCTTCGGACGGGTGAGCAGCACGACGACGAACACGGCCGCAAAGGCCAGCCCCACAGGTCGCACGTAGCACGCCGCCGCCAGCGCGACGGCCGCGACGAGCAGCTCCCGCCAGCCGCCGCTGCGCAGGTGTCGGACCGTCAGCCAGACCGCCGTCGTCAGCAGCAGGGCGAACAGGCCGTCGGACAGGACGCGGCAGCTCGCCACGACCGCGACGGGGCAGATCGCCTGCAGCGCGCCCGCGACCAGCCCGACCCGCCGGCCCAGCAGCAGCTCCGCCAGCTCGAAGGTCAGCGCGACCAACAGCACGTCGAGGGCGATCTGCACGTAGATCGCCAGGCGCCATGGCTCGACGGCCGAGCCGGTCAGCCGGGACAGGTATCGCATTCCCGCCAGGAAGACGGGATAGCCCGGCGTGCGGAATATCTCCGGCCGTCCGTCGCGGCGGAAGGCGTGCTCGTCGGTCAGGCTGCGAGCGAGCGTGACGTAATCGTGCGAGTCCGGCGTGAACAACCGCGACGGCCGCCCGCCCGCGCTCGCAAGCAGGGCGATCCGCGCGATCAACGCCAGCAGCAGGATGAGCGTCAGGCGCTTGTCCATATCCGGTCCTGTGAAGTCCTCGTGCGGCGCCGCGTCTTGCGGGGCGGGCGAAGCCCTGTGCCGACGCCGTGCGGTGGTTACAATAGCCGCAATGGGCGAGACGTTAAAGGTCAGCGAGATATTCCTGAGCATCCAGGGCGAGGGCACGCGCGTCGGTCGGCCTTGCGCGTTCGTCCGCCTGGCCGGGTGCAACCTCCGCTGCCGCTGGTGCGACACGCCGTACGCCCGGTCCGGCGGCGAGGCGATGAACCTTGACGACGTCCTGGCGCGGGTGCGGTCGCTGGGCTGTCCGCTGGTGCTGGTCACCGGCGGCGAGCCCCTGCACCAGCCGGACGGGCCGACGCTGGTGCGAGCCCTGTGCGACGAGGGACATGAAACGCTCGTCGAAACCAACGGCTCGCTGGACATCTCGCGCCTGGACGAGCGGGCGGTGCGGATCGTCGACTTCAAGTGCCCCTCCAGCGGGGTCGCGGACGCCAATCGCCGGGAGAACGTCGAGCACCTGACCGGCCGGGACGAGGTGAAGTTCGTCCTCGCCGACCGGCGGGATTACGACTTCGCGGGTAGGGCGGTCTGCCGATACGACCTGGGCGGGCGATGCGAGGTGATCTTCTCCTGCGTCCACGGCCGGCTGGCGCCGGCGGAGCTTGCGAAGTGGATTCTCGCCGATCGTTTGAGCGTGCGGCTGGGCGTCCAGCTTCATAGAATCATCTGGCCGGGCCGGGACCGCGGCGTGTGACCGGCGCCGCATGGAGCAGGCTTGCACGAGTCATGCGCGGCGCCCTTCCGAGGGCGCGGCACGGACCGTGCGATACGCGGCGGCCTGGAAAGGCCGCCGCGCCGGCAACGGCTTGTCCGCCCCTGCCCGACCGCGACGCATGGAGCCCCGAAGAATCATGCAGGCCGAGCTGGTGAAGACATTCCGATTCGAAGCGGCGCACTCGCTGTCCGGAGTCCCCCAAGGCCACAAGTGCCGCCGCCTGCACGGGCACAGCTACCGGATCGACGTGCACGTCGCCGGCAAGGTCGACCCGCAGACCGGCATGGTCATGGACTTCGGCGACATCAAGCGGGTGGTCGGGGCGGTTCTCGACGAGCTGGACCACCGGAACCTGGATGACATTCCCGGGCTCGAGAACTCCACGAGCGAGAACCTCGCCGCCTGGATCTGGCGGCGGGTGGCGGCGGACATCCCCGATCTGTCGGCCGTCGCCGTGTGGGAGTCGCCGACGAGCCACTGCATCTACCGAGGCGGATAGCCGGGGGCAGCGTTTGCTCAGCAAGGGGACCGAAGTGTAGAATGCGTTGCGGAAGTGGGCGTTTGAAGTGCCTCCGCCCGCGCGCCGTCGCGGGCCCTCGCGGCAACCGTCCCGCCCCACCACGAAGGACCGATGCTCCACCACACCGGCAGAACGGATCGGATTCACGTCTTCAGCGCGGACGGCGCGCTCATCGAGGACGTGGTGGACCGCATCCGCATCGATCCCACACTGCAGGACATCGAGGTGCTCGCCCCCGAGGTCGCCGACGTGGCGGAGGCCGTCGGGCGCATCGAGAAGATGGCGAAGGACACCGTCCGCTCGCGCCTGCTGATCCTGGACGTTCGCAGCTATCTGCTGCCGAGGCTGCAGCACGCGTACAACAAGGTCGTCGGGTACAACCGGGCCGACCTGAACGGCTCGTGCAACACGATCCTGATCGGCGACGGCCCGCTGCAGCTTTTCCAGACCGGCCGGTCGCTGGACGTGTTCGCCCCGCGCCTGGCGAGTCACCGTGTCGACTACCACCCGGCCGTGTTTTTCTACGACCCGTTCATCCACTACGCGCCCGACGAACGCCGACGTCTGGGACTGGACGCGGCAGATACGGCCCCGACGCGGATTCCCGAGCGCCTCGCCGGCGCCTTCGCGGCAGGGGATGAGGAAGAACCGACGGTGCGCACCGTGCGGGAGTATTTCCGCGCGGCCGGCGTCCGCCCGGCGCGGCGCCGCGAGGCGGTGGCACGACGGGAGCACAAGCTCCGTGCCCTGTATCGACGCCGCATTACGGAGGCGTTTCCGCATCACGCGGGGGAGATGGCGACCTGGCTCGAGCCGGAAGGCTTCGCGCTGACCGACGAGGTGCTTCGCCTGCACATCTACCCGCTGCACTTCGAGCACTGGGTCCGTCACCTGATGGGGCGACGGCAGCGGGCGCGCCATGTGTCCTGACGGATCGCTCTGAGGGCACGGCGCCGCCGCAGCGAGAATGGATGCAGACGACCTCGCTTCAGCCCAGTTCGAAGAGCGACTGGGTCTTGACGATCGTCAGGTCTTCGGGGAAGGCGTGGAAGGCGAAGACGTGCAGCTCGTTGGGCTTGGCCTGGTAGTCGATGTACGTGAAGGGGGTCAGGGAGCGGCTCATCCACTTGGGGAACGGCACGAACAGCCCCCGCCGGGCCCCCTGGCGGGCGAGGTCGTGGTGTGTCTTGGAGTACACCGCCGCACTCATCGCCTCGACCTGAAAGCTCATCATGTAGTTGATGCCCTCGGCGCGCTTCACCTCGTGGTTGCGCTCGCCGCGGAAGGGCAGCTCGAGCTGCAGGCCGCGCTGAGGCAGCTCGTCGCTCGTGTCCGCGGTCGCCTCGACGAGCGCCGCCCGGTCGCGGTAGAAGCCGATCACGTGCGTGCAGCCGGTCACCCACACCTGCGCTTCGTACCCCCGCTTGACGATCCGGTGATCGTGATAGATGTCGAACAGCTCCGGGTGCAGCGGCCGGTCGTACAGGAAAAACCGGAGGGTCGAAACGCTCTGCTTTTGCCCGATACTCATTGGGTGCACTCCTTGGTACGCGTTCCATTATATGTCGGCGGAGCGGACTCGACAATAGCGCTCGGGCCTGTCAGGGGTCCTGTTTCACCTTCGCCCGCCCCAGGCACCACCGCCCGCAGGGCTCGGAGATTCATCCCACCTGGAGAACAAAACAAGCGATCTGCACCGACGCCGGCGGCGATGGTCCATCAGCAGGTTGAGACGCCGTGTTGTCTTGCCGTACGTGCGAAGACCCCGTACGCCTCCGAGCGGCCACCCCCCCAAGTGGGCCGAGACATGCCCAATCCGGTTGTTCCGGCGTCGAGACCGGATAATGTTCTGGTGCTTCGCAGCCCGATCCGCGCGTCACGCTGCTGGCATGCCTCACCCGCGTACGACATACTACGGACACCCAGCACGCCGCCTGCCAGGAGAATCGAGATGCCCCGCAACGCGTCGAGATCGGTCTCGTTCGCCGTCGTCGCCTGTTCGCTGGTGCTGTCCGCGGCCGAGCCCCTGTCGGGCGGCGGGTACGTCTGGTGGGAAGGCGAGGACCCCGCGAAGACCAACTTCCCCGACGAGACGTGGTTCTCGGCCGTGACATTTCCCAACAACCGCAACCGCCTTTCGGGCGGCGCCTGGCTGACCAACATCGGCGAGCGCAGCGGCGAAGAGGCGTTCGCCGTCTACGCCGTCCGCGTGCCGAAAGCCGACGAGTACGACTTCTGGACGCGGAAATTCTGGAAGCACGGGCCGTTCCGCTGGCGGTTCGACGGCGGCGAGTGGCGCACCTGCGGGCGCGACTGCGCCCTGGCCGACAGCACCTTTCTCAAGACGCACGTCGGGGCGAACTGGGTGCACCTCGGCAAGGTCCGTCTCGACCGCGGCGAACACCGCTTCGAGCTCCGCCTGCTGGCGGGCAAGGGCGAGTCCCTGACGGCGGGCTTCGACTGCTTCCTGCTGACGCCGACGCTGTTCATCCCCCGCGGGCGCCTCAAACCCGACGATCGCTCCGGACGCTCCGACGAAGGGTTCTTCCCCTGGGAGCCGGGCGTGGACGCCTTCTCTCCCGACGCGGCGCTGGACCTGCGGAAGCTCAACGAGCGCGTCGCGGGCGAGCACGGCTTCGTCCGCCGAAGCAAGGCCGGCGACGACCTGCTGCTCGCCGACGGTGCGCCGGTGAGGTTCTGGGGCGTGAACGTCTCGTCCGGGATCGCGGCCGGGAACCGCGCGGGCGTCGACTACCTCGCCCGCAAGCTCGCCAAGCTCGGCGTCAACGCCGTCCGTTACCACAGCCCGCTGTTCGACCGCGCCGACCCCGCCAAGGTCGACGCCGAGCGCCTGGACGACCTCCACTACCTCGTCGCGGCCATGAAGCGCGAGGGCGTCTACACGACGCTGAGCATCTACTTCCCGCTCTGGTTCGACGTGAAGCCCCGCTACGGCCTGGCCGGGTACGACGAGATCGACAACGACAAGCCCTTCGCCCTGCTCTACTTCAACGAGCGGATGCAGGAGATGCACGCCGCGTGGCTGCGGGGGCTGCTGACGACGCCCAACCCCTACACGGACACGCCACTCGCCGACGAGCCGGCCGTGGCGATGGTCGAGATCGTCAACGAGGACTCGCTGCTGTTCTGGACGTTCGCCGAGAAGAACGTTCCGCCGGTGCAGTGGAGGATGCTCGAGCGGCGGTTCGGCGCCTGGCTGGCGGACCGCTACGGCTCCCTCCCGGCCGCGCTGAAGCAATGGCCGGGCGCGAGGCACGAGCACGACGACGCCGACGGCGGCCGGGCCGGCGTTTACGAGGTCTGGCACATGACCGGCGACGGGCTCGCCCGCAGCGGGCCGGACAAGGTCGAGCGCCTCCGCGTCCAGGCGCGGTTCCTCGCCGAGCTCCAGCGCGGCTACTACGAGCGCACGCGGGAGTATATCGTCGACGAGCTGGGCTACGGGGGACTCGTCATCGCGAGCAACTGGCGGACCGCCGACCGGCGCCTGCTCGGGCCGATCGAGCGATGGACGTACACCGCGGCCGACGTGATCGACCGGCACGGCTACTTCGGCGGGATGCACAAGGGCGACGGGTCCAACTACTCCGTCCGCGAGGGGCACGCGTTCGACAGCGCCGCAGCCGTTCGGCGGCTCGAGGGCCTGCCGCTGGCGACCGTCCAGCCGGCGGGGCATCCGCAGATCATCTCGGAGCTCGGCTGGCCGCAGCCGAACCGCACGAGGGCGGATGCGCCGGTCCTCGCGGCGGCGTGTGCGTCGATCCAGGGCATCGACGGGCTGTTCTGGTTCGCCGTGGGCGAGCACGCGGTGTTCGACACGACGATGCGGAAGTTCCAGCTCGGCTCGCCGGTCATCGCCGGCGGCTTCCCGGCCGCGGCGCTGGCGTACCGGCGCGGGTACGTCCCGCGGGCCGTCCCGGCCGTCGTCGAGACGCTCGACGTCGACGCGATGCTCGCGCTGTCCGGATCGGCGGCCGCGGCGCCGGCGGCGCTGGACGAGCTGCGGAAGGCGGACCTGCCGCCCGGCGAACGCGCGGACGGACCGGACGGACGGATCGACCCGCTGGCGTTCTACGTCGGTCCGGTCCTCCGGCGATACGGCGACGCGGCGAAGCTGACGTACGGGCCGGCGACGGCGGAGGCGATCGACCGCGAGTCCGGACGCGTCGTCTGCCCGTCCGGCGTTGCGTTCGACCATGAGGGCGTCGACGCGCGGGTGACCGTCAAGACGGCGCGGGTCCGCGCCGTCGCGGGGTTCGTCGCCGGCGCCGAGCTGCCGCTGACGGAGTCGCTCACGCTGCGGATCGGCAACGAGTACGCCGCGGCCGTGTGCGTCCCCCTCGACGATCGGACGCTGGGCGAGTCGCGCCGCGCGTGGCTGCAGGTCTTCACCGAGGACCGCCCGTTCGGCTTCCGTGCCGGGAATACGCGCATCAAGTCGCTCGGCGGATACCCCTTCGGCGTTCGCGAGATCGACGCGACGCTGACGGGCGAGCACACCTGGACCGTCCAGCCGCTCGACGAGAACGCCGCACCGGCCGGTGATCCGCTGACCGTCGGCGGCGCCGGGCCCGTCCCGCTCCCCGCCGACCGGAGCTACTACCTGCTCACGCGCTGACGCGCGGCGCGGCCGTCAGGGGCGCGCCGTCGGTCGCACATTGTCGGGAGCCCGCCCCGCAGCCGGTCGGCGGCGGGGTTGACCGTGTCCGGACGCGCCCGGTATCCTTCGCGCTTCCGCCCGACAATGCAGGACGTACCGGACATCGCGATCGTCGGACCCGGACGCGTCGGCGCGGCGCTGGGAATCCTCGCCGCCCGCGCCGGGCTTGGCGTCCGCGCGATCGCCGGGCGCGACGCATCGTCCGCACGCGCCGCCGTCGAGGGGATCGGCGCCGGCGTCCGCGCCTGCGGCCCCGCCGAGGCGGCCGGCGCGGCCGACCTGGTGCTCCTGACCGTCCCCGACGACGCTATCGCCGACGTATGCGCCGCTCTCGCCGAGGCAGGCGCCTTCCGCCGCGGCGCCGTCGTCGCCCACTGCTGCGGCGCGCTGGACAGCGGCGTGCTCGCCCCCGCGCGGGACAGGTGCGGCTGTGCGATCGGCTCGATGCACCCGCTGCAGACCTTCCCGACCGCCGACGCCGCCGTCGAGCGACTCCCCGGCTCGTACTGCTTCATCGAGGGCGACAAGCGGGCCGCCGGCGCGCTGGAGCAGTTCGCCCGCGCCGTCGGCGCGCACCCGGTGCCGATCGACCCGGCCGGAAAGGCGCTGCACCACGCCGCCGCCGTGACGGCCTGCAACTACCTCGTCGCGCTGCTCGATGCAGCCGGCCGCCTCGCCCAAGCCGCCGGCGTCGATCCCGAAACGTACCGTCGCGCCCTCGAACCGCTGATGCGGACTACACTGGACAATGCACTGTC
>CAZADC010000127.1:0-8816 GCA_964483755.1 uncultured Planctomycetaceae bacterium
GTATACGCCGAAGGATTTGTACAGGTCCGGGAAGAATTTCCGCACGTACATCTCGACGAGCTGCACCGACGCCGCGATGACGAAGATGTAGACGATGTAGTTGAGCACGCTGAGGTCCGCCTCGCCGACGGGACGCCCGGTGGTGACGTTCCATACCCACCCGGACAGCGGCGCGCCCGGCTGGAGCACGTAGTAGGTCAGCGTCCAGCTCAGCAGCACGGCGATGCTGACCACGAACGTCACGGCGAAGCCCATCCCCAACGCCATGTCCACCCGTCGCGAGACGCCCAGGAACGGACAGATGCCCACGAAGTAGTGCAGCACGAAGTTGTTGATCAGCGCCGCCCCGACGGCGATCAGGATCAGCGAGCTTACGTATTCCATGTCGTCTCACCTCCGGCCGCGGTGGGCCGGGCCGGGCTCACGTCCGCGACTTCACGGCGGCGGCGATCCAGTTCGCCCCGCCCAGCAGCAGCCCGAGCGTGATGAACGCGCCGGGCGGAAGGACCATGATCACCCACTTGTCGAATCCGTCCCACATCACCGGCATGCCGAAGAACGTCCCGAAGCCGAGGATTTCCCGCACCGCCGCGATGCTCGCCAGCGCCAGGGCGAAGCCGATCGACTGCCCGATCGCGTCCGACGCCGCGGTGAACACGCCCTGCCGGCTGGCGCACACCTCGCAGCGGCAGATGATCATGCAGTTGACGATGATCAGCGGGATGTACGGGCCGAGCTCCTTCGACATCTCCCACAGGTAGGCCGCGATCACCCGGTCCGCGATCGTCACGAACGTCGCGATCGTCAGCGTGAACACGAGAATCCGCAGGTGCGGCTTGAGCACGCCGCGGATCAGGCTGGTGATGACATTCGCGCACAGCAGCACGAACAGCACGGCGGCGCTCATCGTCATCGCCGGCGCCATGGCGTTGGTCACCGCCAGCGTGGGACACATGCCCAGCAGCTGGCGATACACCGGGTTCTCCGGGAGAATGCCCTGAATGAAACGCTCCAGCGGTGTCGGTCCGTCGGCCATGGTGTGATCGCTTTCAGCTCGGCTCGCCCGGCGCGTCGGGCTCGGCGGCGCGGGCGGCCAGCTCGTCGGCCAGCGCCGCGACGGTCTGGTTGACGATGTGCGCGACCGAGTCGGAGGAGATCGTCGCGCCCGTCACGGCGACGATCTCGTCGTCTGCGCCGGTCTCGACCTTCGACACGCGCAGCGGTCGGGCGGTGCTCTTGTCGGTGAACTGGCCCATCCACGGCCCGTCGGTGATCTCGGCGCCGAGTCCGGGGGTCTCCTTCTGGAGAATCACCCGCATGCCGAGGATCCGCTCCGCGCGGCCGTCGAGCACCAGCAGCAGCTCGATCCGGTCGGCGAAGCCCTGTCCGCGAGCGAGCACGGCCCACGCCTTCAGGTCGCCCGTGGCGGCCGATTCGACGCGGTAGACCTTGTAGGGCACCGTGCGCCCTTTGGTCTCCGCCTCGATGGTCAGGGACGTTACCTCGATGGTGTCGGCCAGCTCGTCCGCCCGGTCGCCGAACAGCACGACCGGGATCCTGCCGCGCGCGTCGTCTTCCTTGTTCGTCTCGATCCGCTCCGACAGGCTCACCTGCACGCCGGCCAAGGCGCCGCCGAACAGCAGCGCCAGCGCCAGCACCAGCCACGCCTGCGATACGTATTTCGCCTTCATGGTGTCGCCTTCGCCGGCGGTCCGTCCGCCGGCCGCTCTCGTGTCGTCACTTGACCGGCACCGGTCCGCCCACCGGCGTCGGCACGGTCCATCGGTTCAGCAGCGGGGCGAGGGCGTTGACGAACAGCACGGAAAACTGCACGCCCTCGGGGTACCCGCTGAACTCGCGGATCAGCACCACCAGCACGCCGAAGATCGCGCCGTAGACCAGCTTGCCCTTGCGCGTCAGCGGGCTGGAGACGGGGTCGGTCGCGATGAAGAACGCGCCGAACAGGAACGCCCCGCCCAGCAGGTGGTGGATCGCCGTGAAGTTCGTCGTCGGGTCCAGCAGGTCCAGCACGCCCGCGAACGCCAGCAGCGCGACGATCGCCCCGGCCGGAATCTCCCACGACGCCGACCGCCGGATGCACAGGTACGCCCCGCCGACGATGCACGCCAGCGCGCTGGTCTCGCCCAGCGACCCGTTGACGTTGCCGATCAGCAGCTCCCACAGCGAGAAGGTCGGCCCGCCCTGCCGCGCCGCCGTCAGGGGCGTCGCCTCCGAGACCAGCTCGAACGGCGGCTGTCCCTGCGTGACCACGTACCCCGCCGCGCCGAGCGCCATGGGAAACGCGATGGTGACGAACGCCCGCCCGACCATGGCGGGGTTGAAGATGTTCTGTCCGAGCCCGCCGAAGATGACCTTCCCCAGCCCGATCGCCACCGCCGACGCTGCGACCGCGACGTGCCAGCCCGCCTGCCACGGCAGCGAGAGCCCGAGGATCACGCCGGTGACCAGCGCCGAGAGGTCGTCCACGCGGATCGGGCGGCGTCGGATCGCCGTCAGCGCCGCCTCGGTCCCCACGCAGACCAGCACGCACAGTCCGACCTGCCTGACCGCGTACCAGCCGAAGAACCACACCGCCGCCGCGACGAGCGGGACCAGCGCGATCAGCACGTCCGCCATCATCCGCCGCGTGGTCAGCGCGCCGTCGTAGAGATGCGGCGACGGCGCCACGCGCAGCTCCGGACGCGACGCCTCCTGCCGTTGCTCGTCTTTCGACGCCTCTGCCATCTGTCGCTCTTCCCGAATTCCGTTGGGTCGCTCGCCGCCGGCCGACTCACTCGCGCGGCAGCTCCGCCTTGCCCGCACGCACGAGCTGCACCAGCGGGATCGCCGCCGGGCAGACGTACCCGCAGCATCCGCACTCGACGCACGCGAGAATGTGATAGCGCTTCGCCTGGTCCCAGTCCTTCGCCCGCGCGGCGAGGGCGATCTTCGTCGGCACCAGCGACACGGGGCAGACGTCCACGCATCGCCCGCAGCGGATGCACGTGGTCTCGGCCGCCCGGCGGACGTCCTCGTGCGTCAGCACCGTGATCCCGCTCGTGCCCTTGGTCACCGGCGAGCCCAGCGAGCCCAGCGCGAAGCCCATCATCGGACCGCCCGCCACCACGCGCTCGGCGTCCGGCGTCAGCCCGCCGCAGAAGTCGATCACCTCGCCGAAGCTCACGCCGACCGGCACGAGCAGATTCTTCGGGGTGACGATCCCCGCGCCGGTGACCGTCACCACCCGGTGGGTCAGCGCCCCGCCGCGGAGCACCGCCCGCGCGACGGCCGCACAGGTCCCGACGTTCTGGACCACAACGCCCACGTCCAGCGGGAGCCCGCCGGTGGGCACCTTGCGGTTCAGCACCGCCTGGATGGTCTGCCGCTCGCCGCCCATGGGGTATCGCGTGGCGACGACGGCAACCTCGACGTCCGTGTCCCGCGCCGCTCGCTGCATCGCCTCGACGGCCGCGGGCTTGTTGTCCTCGATCGCCACGATCACCCGCTTCGCCTGCGTCGCCCGCGCCACCAGCAGGGCGCCGACCACCACCGGCGCCGGCGCCTCGAGCATCAGGCGATAGTCGCTGGTCAGAAACGGCTCGCACTCGCAGCCGTTGACGAGGATGGTGTCGATCGGCTTGTCGGGGTTGTAGGTGATCTTCACATGGGTGGGGAACGCCGCCCCGCCGAGCCCGACGACGCCCGCATTGCGGACGGCCTGGGCGATCGCGTCGCCGTCGTGATCTTCGACCGCCTCGACCGGCCAGTCGCCGCCGAGCACGTCCTCCCACACGCCGGACGCCGACGCCTGCTGGGCATCGTCCGCCTTGACGGGGATCGTCGCGACGTGCCGTCCGGTCGGAAGCGTCGCCGCCGACGCGGCCTGGACCGTCCCGGCGATCGGCGTGTGAACCGCGGCGCTGACGAACCCGCTCGGCTCGCCGAGCTTCTCCCCCGCCGCCACCTCCTGCTTCGACTCGACGATCGGCGTCGCCGGCGCCCCGAGATGCTGCAGCAGCGGGATCTGCACCTGTGCCGGCGCGGGCATCACCTCGATCGCCGCCCCGGCCGACAGGTCCTTGTGCCCCGGCGGGTGCACGCCCCGGCGGAACGTGCCGGGCCCGGGAACCTTCGCGCTGGATTCACTCATGACTGCTCGTCCTCGCCGTCTCCGCCCGCCGACTTCCGCACCACCAGGCGGACCTCCACGGCCGCCGTCACCACGCCCGCCAGCAGCCCGATGATCGCCCCCGCACTCGGCGGGAAGCCCAGGCGGCCGGCGACAATCGCCCCGACGATCGCGAAGATCAGCGGCTCGATGAACATCACCGCGGCCGCCAGCACGAGTCTCCACCCGCCCAGGGCGTGCCCCCCGCGGCCGGGCTCGCCCGCTCCGCACAGGCCGCACTCGCTCCCGCAGGTGCAGGAAACGTCCGGCGGTCCTGCCTGCGTCGGCGACTCGGACTGTCCGCCGCCGGCCCCTTCATCGCTCGGGCTCGTCCGGCCATCCGGCGGCCTGTCGCCGGGCAGCGTTCGGCCGTCAGACGGTGTCTGTCCGTCCTGCGAGGTGGGCTCGCCCGGCGGCGTGCGCTCATCCTCCGGCGCCCGGCGGTACGGCGAATTCTCGTCGTCGCGCAGCGGGGCGTCGCCGCCCGCCGGGTCGTCCTGGGGCGACCGGTTGTCGGATGAGGTCTGATTCATGGCCTTTTCGAGTATCGCTGCGGACGGCCGCGACTGTGTCCTTGCAGGCGGGGCGAGCCGTTGGCTTGGGGCCTGCACGTGTCCGCGGGCAAGTCCGAGCCCGGACTGACCGGCGTGCCTTTCCGCCGTCCGGTCACGCCGACGGGACCCGCCCAGCGCCGCCCGTCGGGTCCGCCCGGTGAAGGATAACGGAAACCCGGATCATAGCAACCGCAGAACCCGCCTGTAAACCCCGCATCGCCGCGAAAGCCGCCCACTTTGTGAAGGAATTCACAAACCCCTCCGTTTCGCTCACTTTCCGGCACCGCTGACGTCGGGGCAAGCCCGAGTCGGCCGGGACGTCCCGACCGGGCGAGCCACGCGCCGCATTGCTCTTCCGGCGCGCCCGACCATGCCTGCGGAGCAGGCATGCCGCCCGCCTGCTGCCGCCTTCGTCGCCCGCGTCGCCCCCATGCTCAGGGCCGCGCACGGCAGTCAGCGCGCGCCGCCGTGACGAACGGGGTGGACACTTGCCCTGCCGGCACGAAGGCAGCTACCGCTGCAGCTCGTCGTACGCTTCCACGATCCGCCTACCGGCAGGGCCCAGCACCTTGTCCGGGTCGGGCTCGAACAGGCCGGGCGGCTCCGCTGTCCGCGTGCCCTGGAACGTGCTGAGCATGTAGATCATGTCTTCGCGGTCCACGCCGTACAGGATGAAGTAGGCCGCGTCGAGTTCCGCCTTGAGCTGCTCCCGCTCGGGGGGTTTCCACTTGTGGACCGGCGGCTTCATCCCGCAGGCCTCCGCCAGCGGGACCATGTCATGGGCCGTGCAGGACAGCGTCAGCACGCGGTCGGATATCCATTGCTCCAGGGACTGCTCCGCGTCCCAGGGGCACGGGTCGTCGTAGGTGTCCGGGGTGAGCGTGGGCAACTGCTCCACGATGAAGAAGTTCAGGTGGACCCCGCCGACCTTCTGACGGGCGATGAAGTCGTACGCCATGCTGTTGAGATTCGCCAGCAGACAGCACTGTCGCCGGAGCGGAACATCGTCGGCCAGGACTACGGGGGCAGAGTTGACCACGCCGGCCAGCGGGATAAATGACGCGATCATCGTCCGCTGGTTCGTCGCGCTCGTCACGTCCTTGTAGACCAGCAGCGCCGGGGGCTCCTCGCCCAGCACTTCACCGACTGCCTCTTCGGGAACCCACCACCGCGGCATGGCGACGTGTTCGGGGTTCTGACGCTCCACCAGCGTCGGGGCGACGGTCTGCCCCTGGCGGACCCAGTTGTCGCGGTCCACTTCCACGCTGGCGGCGCGATGGTCGTACGCCTGCGCCATCTTGGCTTCGTACAGGGGAAGGTACGTTTTCTTGCCGCGGACCCAGCGGTTGCCCTCCAGACGGTAGCGCTTCTTCTTCATCTGCTCCGCCGTCAGGAACAGGTCTGCGTCGTTCGTCTGATGGAACATCGTGGCGAAGCGCACGCCCCAAGGGTTGCCGCCGCGCTCGCGGTTCCTGTCGATCAGGACGGGCACGCGCTGGTAGATTCCCTTCGTCAGCTCGGCGTCGCGTCGGTGCCGGAAGATCGGGCATGTCTCCGTGTTCGGGTTCATCAGCTTCAGATCAGCGGCGGACAGCTCAATGTGCCGCTTGGACTCCGCCGCTTCTTCGAGGGAATGTGCGAAGAAGACGAAGTCGGCCGTGTCAACGGGGGCGCCCCGCCCGCCGAGGTTCAGGATGCTGAACTTCTGCCGCCCGTCCACGTCGGCGAAGATGTGCTTGCGGTTCTCGAAGTCGTACAACCGTCGCAGCGACCCCGAGGACATCAGCTCATTGAAGAAGGCGGAGGTCGTCTTATCCGTCGCGATTCCGCTGGGCACCAGAAGACCGACGCGCCCGGTCGGTGAGACGATCTGCGTGGCCAACTCCGCGAAGAGGACGTAGGTGTTGATGTCGCCCTTGCCGGTCAGGGGATAATGGCCGGATTGTCGGGCGTAGGTCAGCATGCGGTCGGCTTCGTCGCGCGCTTCAAGATACTTCGCGTACAGCTCGGGGTTGTCGGTCTTCAGCTCCTCGATCCGCTCCCGCCGGTCCGCCGCGTTGACCGTGGAGGCGATGTCGGGGGCCGCCAGGGCGAAGAACTCGCGCTCCTGCAGCTTCAGCCGCTCCCAGGGCGGGTTGCCGATGACGCAGTCGAAGCCGGGGTCGTTGCCGGAGAACACTTCCGAGAAGGCGTCTTCCCACTTCATGGCGCGCGGGTGCACGTCGGGGTCGTCGGTCAGGCTGTTGCCGCAGACGATGTTCTCGGACAGGTCGGCCAGCGTCTTGCCCTCTCGGGCGGTCCGCAGCCACAGCGAGAGCTGAGCAATCTCGACGGCCTCCGGCTGCAGGTCAACGCCGTAGAGATTGCCCTTGAGGATCATGTCGGGCACGGCGTCGAAAAGGTCATCCGTCGCCTTCGCCCCGAGGTGCTCAAGCTCGGTGACGGCCATGGAGTAGTGATGGAACAGGGCGTCGTAGGCGCGGATGAGGAACGCGCCGCTTCCGCAGGCGGGGTCGCACACCTTGAGGGCTTTGAGCATCTCAAGACAGTCCTGCCAGTATGCTTTTGCAGCGTCCGTATCGTCCCCTTGTGTTACGTCCTTCCGGCTCAGGCCGTGCTTCTCTCGCAGCGCCTCGCACCGCTGGTTCACCAGCTCGTCAATCGTGTACTCGACGATGGCCGTGGTGAACTCGACGGGGGTGTAGTAGACGCCGAAGAGCTTCCGCTGCGGGCTCTTCGGCATCATCGGCGCTTCGATCTGCTCCGGGTCCTGGCTGAACAGCGCCCCCTCGCGCAGGCGCTCCAGCTCGGTGACGGACTTTTCAAACAGGTGCCCGAGGACGTCCACGTCCACGGTGTGGCGGTAGTCGAAGGCGGCAATCTCGCGGAAGAAGTTCGTCCACGGGACGTCGTCCAGGTCCAGGTCCCCCATCGAGTATTCCGGGTCGTCGCGGAACAGGCCGCCGTTGTAGCCGTTCTCGACGCCGATGATGGACGGGTCGCCTTCATCCATCGCCTGAAACAGCACGAGGAAGTTCTGCCAGATCGGGTTCTGCTCCCGGCGGAAGCGGGATACTTCCTTGCAGGCGCTTTCGATGACGTTGGAGCTGACCAGGCCGCGGTCCTCGCAGAACGCGATGAACAGAACCCGGTCGATGAGCTTCTGGCCGATCCGGATGGCGGCTTCCAGCGGCAGGTCCTTCTCGCGGTGCAGGTGCTCGATCAGGCGGGTGCGCTGCTCGCTGTAGAACTCATACAGCTCGTCGCCGACTTCACGCTGCTGGCGGAGGGACTGTTCCAGCATCCGCACCGCCAGCGGGGGCTCCTGAAGGCGTCGTTTGACCAGCCCGAACGGTTCGAAGACGGTGTAGAAGCGGTCGAAGGTCTGGCGGTCTTCGGCCATTTCCTGCAGGCGGAACTGCTCGTAGACCTGCGACCCGCGGCCGCGGTGGTACAGGCGGATCGTGGTGAAGTTGCTGACGACGCCCCACACGCACGACGGCGGCATGGCGTTGAGGTAGTCGAAGAGCTGCTGAACGGGCGTCCGGCCGTTGAATCGGTCGCGGTCAAGATGCGTCTGAGCGTCCTTCAGCTCGATGACGACGCGGACATTCTCGGGCTCGTGGGGCGGGAACAGACCTAGCGCCCCGTCACACGGGCCTGCGCCGGGGACACTGAACTGGCGCTCCCGCTCGTAGCCCTTGGCGCTCTCGGTCACGCCCCGGTAGCCCAGGGCTTCGCCGAAGACTTCCGACAGGAAGCGGTCGTCGATGCTGGTTTCCTTGCGGTCAAGGCGGCCGTCCTGCGCCATGGCCCACCAGCGGCGCACGACCTCCTGGGCGGTGTCCCGCGCTTCATCGCCGGGCGGCAGGTCCTGAACGGCCCTGTCCAGCACGTTTGGCAGGAACAGGTGCCGCCGCTTGCGCTCTTCGATGCGCGCGAACAGGTCCTGATGGGGGTCCTCATAGCCGTTGGTCTTGCGCTGCCGCTTCGCCATCCGCCTTTCCCGCTTGCGTGAGAAGTGACGGCGAGGATACCCCCTTGGGTGCCCGCTGTAAATGCCGACCCCGCGCGTCAGTCCTTCCGTTCCTCCA
>CAZADC010000128.1:0-8792 GCA_964483755.1 uncultured Planctomycetaceae bacterium
TCTGAAGAACTTCCGCGGCGTCGAGGAGTCGATGAAGAAGGTCTACGGCGACAAGGCCGACTGGTACGAGACGAGCTGGGCTCTGCCGGTCGACGCCGCCATCAAGGTGGACTTCAAGATCCACGGCTGCCCGATTCCGAAGGAGGAGTTCCTCGAGGTCGTCAAGAGCGTCCTCGCCGGGCGGACCCCGCACATCCCGGACTACCCGGTCTGCGTCGAGTGCAAGCTCAAGGAGAACGTCTGCCTGTACCACAAGGGGCAGTACTGCATGGGCGTGGTCGCCCGCGCCGGGTGCGGCGCCTGGTGCCCGAGCTACGGCGGGCGCTGCTACGCCTGCCGCGGGCTGATCAGCGATCCCAACAACAACGCCGCCAAGGACGTGCTGGAGGAGTTCGGACTCACGCTCGAGCAGGTGATGGGCGAGTTCCGGCTGTTCAACGGCGCATACGATGTGGCGGAGCCGCCGGCCCCCGAGGCGACGGCAGCGCGCGAGTAACCCCCCGCCGACGCGAGAAACCGGAGACAACCATGGGCAAGACACTGGACATCAACGTGCACCACCTGACCCGCGTCGAAGGGCACGGGAACATCATCGTCCGCGCCAGCGACGGCGAGATCCAGGAATGCGTGCTGAACATCGTCGAGACGCCGCGCGTTTTCGAGAGCATGATCGAGGGGCTGAGCTGGCGCGACACGGCGCTGCTGACGTGCCGGATCTGCGGCATCTGCTCCGTCGGGCACACCAGCGCCAGCGTGCAGGCGACCGACGACGCCTTCGGGATCGAGATCACCCCGCAGGTCCTCGCGCTGCGCAAGCTGATGCTGATGGCCGAGGAAATCCAGAGCCACATCCTGCACGTGTACTTCCTCGCGGCGCCGGACGCCTTCGACGCCCCGAGTGTGATCCCGCTCGCCGCCAGCCATCCCGAGGTGGTCAAGCGGGCGCTGAAGCTCAAGAAGCTCGGCAACGTCGTTTCGGACAACCTGGCCGGACGGCACGTGCACCCGATCTCGATGCAGCCGGGCGGCTGGACCTACGTCCCGCCGCGCAAGGCGCTGCAGCGGGTCAAGGACTACCTCGAGAGCTGCGAGGAGGACATCGACGCGACGGTCGAGACGATCGCCTCGATCAAGGACAAGTTCCCGGGCTTCGAGCGTCCGCGCGAGGACGTCAGCCTCGTCCGCGACGACGAGTACGCCCTGTACGACGGGCAGCTCGCCAGCTCGAAGGCCGGGCCGATCGACATCCACGAGTACCACGAGATCATCCACGAGAAGTGCGTGGAGCACTCGACCTCCAAGCACGCTTACAACGTGGAGGAGTCCTTCGCGGTCGGCGCCCTGGCGCGGTTCAACAACAACCACGAGAAGCTCAACGATCGGGGCAAGGCGGCCGCCGAGCGACTCGGGCTCCAAGCCCCGTGCTACAACCCCTACGCCAACAACTTCGCCCAGACGGTCGAGGTGGCGCACTGCTTCGACGAGGCGATGAAGCTCGTCAATCAGCTCCTGGAAATGGACCTGTCCGAGGAGACGCTCGAGCCGAACGTCGTCCCGAAGGCGGGTCGCGGCGTGGGCATCGTCGAGGTGCCGCGCGGAACGCTCGTCCACGACTACACCTACGACGAGCACGGCGTGTGCACCGAGGCGAACTGCATCATCCCGACCGGGATGAACCTGGGCAACGTCGACCGCGACATGCGCAAGTATGTCGGCGAGGTGATCGAGCAGCGCACGCAGGACCAGATCGCCCACGACCTGGAGATGATGGTCCGGGCGTACGACCCGTGCATCTCCTGCTCGGTCCACTTGCTCAACGTCGAGTGGGTCTGAGACGGGAGCTTCGCCCGCCCGGCGTGCCCGCCCACGGCTGACACCGCGCGGGCCCCGCCGGAGCGAACGGGACGCAGAACCGGGCGCGGCGGCCTTCCGGGGCCGCCGCGTTTATGCGCCGCCGGCGTCGGCAGGGCGCGCCGCGCGGGGCGCACCAACGTCCGGCTCGGGCCGCCGCCAGAAATGTACGGGGAATGACTCCTTTCCGGGTGGTCGGGCGCCGGGCGCGTGTCTATCATCTAAGCGGCCGGGGCGTCCGGACTTCCAGGCGCTTCGAAAGGGACGCCGCGACGGCCTCGCTTGCCCGCCGCACCGGCGCGTCCGCTCACGAAAGGAGAAAGGCCATGCCTTCGCCCACTGCCCGCAGGAACCGCTTCGCCCAGCCGCCGCGGATGGAAGCACTCGAGCCCCGTCTGCTGCTGTCGGGGAATGTCGAGGTGGAGCTCAAGGGCGGCGCCCTGTGCGTCACGGGCGACGACCAGGCCAATGACATCGTGATCGAGGAGGTCGTCCCCGGCGGCGGGCGCTTCCGCGTCTCCAGCGGCGCCGACCCCACGACGATCAACGGGGGCGCCGGGCCGGTCGAGCTCGAGCCGGTGACCGGGGGCGTCAAGGCGAAGTTCGGGGGCGGCGACGACGACGTGCAGATCAACGCGGCGACCGTCCCGGGCGACCTGAAGTTCAAGGCGTCCGCGGGCCTTTCGCTCGGGCTGGACGCCGTCCAGGTCGAAGGCAAGGTGGACGTCAAGTCGGGTGAAGGGCCGGCCCGCTTCGAGGCCGTCAACGGATCGGGCGTTACCGGAGACGTGAGCCTCAAGCGCAAGGACGGCGGCACGGTGACCACGATCGACGACTCGATGGTGTTCGGCTCGATCAAGGTGAAGAACGGCGCGGGCGCCGACGCACTGGCGCTTCGCAACGGCGGCGGCGCGATCGGCGACGTCAAGGTGGACAACGGCGCCGGCAGCGGCGCGCCGGGCTCGCACCTGACCTGGCTGGACGGTGCGGGCGTGGACGGACGGCTGGACGTGAAAGGCGCCGACGGCGACTCGCACGTGATCGTCGAGAACGCCTCGCTCGTGACCGCGGACCTTCGCCACCAGGCGAAGCGGGACGTCGTGGAGACCCGCTTCGACGGCGCGGTCGCCACGTCCGACGTCCTGATCAAGTCGGCGGGCGACACCCAGGCGTCGGTGGTCGACGGCGGCCAGGTTGTCGGCGAGCTGTCCGTCAAGGCGAAGGCGGGCGAGACGGACGTGGACGTGACCGGCGCGTCGTACGTCGGGGGAATCGACCTCAAGACCAAGGGGACCCGCACCGAGCTGCTGGTGAGCGAGTCCACGGTGGGCGGGGACATTGCGGCGAAGATCAAGACCCCGGTGACCGAGGCGACGCTTTGGGACGCCGCGGCCGGAAGCGTCGATCTGCGTACCGGCGACGGCGACGATCTCATCCGGCTGTTCGCCCTCGTGACGGCCGACGAAGTTTCCGTGGACACCGGCGGCGGGCACGACGACATCCGCGTGGACGACACAGACGTCCTCGGGCGGCTCTCGCTGGACACCGGCGACGGGTTCGACCTGGTGCAGATCGAGAGGAATGTGGATCCCGGCGTATCCACCTTCGCCGGCGACGTCGAGATCGACCTGGGCGACGACGATGACGTCCTGCTCGTGGGTGTGCCGGGTGACGCGGGACGCCTGGCGGTCTTCGGTGGCGCGGCCGAGTTCGACGGCGGAAAGGGCAACGACATCGCCAACGACCTCGCCGATCCGGCCACCAACACCTTTCTCGACGGGCCTCCCGAAATCGAGGACATCGAGGGCATCGTCTGACCCGCGCCGCGGCCCGCCGACTTCGTGAAGTCGGGGGGACATACGGACATTCTCAACTCCACCGACGGTCCCGTGCCATCCGATTTGGCACGTCAGCCAGACCTGGAGCTTGCATGGTGAGTCCCCCGAGGACCGCTCACTCCGAAACGCGCCGGATGTCCGCCCCCAGGGCATGCAGCCTGGTCTCGATGCTCTCGTATCCGCGGTCGATGTGGTAGACGCGCGAGACCGTCGTGCCGCCCCGCGCGACCAGCCCCGCCAGCACCAGCGCCGCCGAGGCGCGCAGGTCGCTCGCCATCACCGGCGCGCCGATCAGGCGACGGACGCCCGTGACAATCGCCGTCGGGCCCTCCTTGCGGATGTCGGCCCCCATCCGCAGCAGCTCGGCGACGTGCATGAACCGGTCCGGGAAGATTTTCTCGGTGATGACGCTGTTGCCGTCCGCCAGGCACAGCAGCGCCAGAAGCTGCGCCTGCAGGTCGGTCGGGAAGCCGGGGTAGGGCTGGGTGGTCACGTCCACGGGCTCGAGCCGCCGGGCGGAGTAGGTCAGCAGCCCGCCGTTGTCGGACTCGACCGTCACCCCCACCTCGCGGAGCTTGTCCACGACGGCCATCATGTGATGCATGTTGGCGTTGGAGAGCGTCACCTCGCCGTTGGTGATCGCCGCGGCGATCATGAACGTGCCCGCCTCGATCCGGTCGGGAATGACGGTGTGCTCGGTTCCGCGGAGCTCGTCCACGCCCTCGATGGTGATCCGCGGCGTGCCCGCGCCCCGAATGCGGGCGCCCATGGCGTTGAGGAAGGTCGCCAGATCCTCGATCTCCGGCTCGCACGCGGCCGACTCGATCAACGTCTCGCCTTCGGCGAGCGTGGCCGCCATCACGGTGTTGGCCGTGCCGAGGACGGTCGAGCCGAACGGCCCGCCGAGGAACACCTCGGCGCCGGTCAGGCGCTTTGCGGAGGCGACGATGTCGCCGGAGTCGAGCTCGATGTCCGCGCCCAGCGCCCGCAGCCCGCGAAGGTGCAGGTCCACCGGACGCGGGCCGATGGCGCACCCGCCGGGCATCGCCACGCGGGCCTTGCGGCGCTTGGCCAGCAGCGGCCCGAGCACGCAGATGCTCGCCCGCATCTTCCGCACGCGGTCGTACGGTGCGTGCGAGTGCGATTCGTCCACCGGGTTGATGACCAGGCGGTCCTGCTCATCGCGCGTAACGTCGGCGCCGAGGTCTCGCAGCAGGTCGCCCATCGCCCGGATGTCGGCCAGGTCCGGCGCGCCGGCAATCGTGCTCGGCCCTTCGCCCAGCAGCGCCGCAGCCATGATGGGAAGCGCGGCGTTCTTCGCGCCGCTGATCTCGACACGCCCCTTGAGCCGCGCCCCGCCCTTGATCTCGAATCGGTCCATGGTCGCCTTTCGGGCTGGAATTCGTGTCGTCCGTGACGGACGCCAAGCTTACCGCCGCGACCGGACCCGTTCAACCGGGGCGAATGCGAAGATCGCGCGTCGGTCCGAGCCGGCCGGCCGGTGCGGCGTCCAACCGGCTTGCCAGACGTCCCGCGGCGCGTCTAGAATCGCGTGCATGGTCACCTGCAGGCACATCACGATCCGGGGCATCGCGGCCGGGCTGGTCGCCGCGACCATGGTGAATTTCGTCCAGGCCGAGGCGCCCGTAGCTGCAACGGCATCCGCCCCGGCGACGGCGCGGACCCGGCCGGCGGCGCCGGCAACCGCGACGTCGCCCGAAGACCGGCCCGCGTTCGCCCCGGCGGACCCGCTGCCCATGGCCGAGTCTGTCGAGGATGGACTGGGGCTGACCGAGATCGAGCGACAGGGACTGGTGGGCGTCGCCGACCGCCCCTTTCAGCTCGACGAGCAGGGACTGTACATCGTCATGCGCCGCGCGGCGGCGCTGCCGAAGCTCGGACCGACCGAGTGGGACGCCCTGGACCGCCCGTCCTACGAGAATCTGCTGAAGCGCCCGGAGGACTACCATCTGCGTCCGGTGCGGATGACGGTGCTGGTCAACAGCGTGCGGCGGGTCGAGCCGGGCGACGGACTGGCGACCTACTCCCGCTGGTGGCCGAGGGGGAAGGCGGCGTGGATCATCGACGGCATGGTCCCCCGCGGCGACGACGCGCTGGTCACGGATCGCCCGATCCGCCTGGTCAGCGTCGCGCCCCCGCCGGAGCTCCGCCGCGAGCCGGAGCGCACCGGCGACGACGGCGCCAGCCTGTACACCGCGCCCGGCCCGCCGATCAACGCGGCCGGCGTGTTCTACAAGGTCGTGACGCTGGAGTCCCGCGACAGGGCGATGCGGGACTACCCCGTGCTGATCGCGTGGCAGCTCGAATCGGCCCGACCGGTCGCCGGGACCGGCTTCAGCGCGTCGACGATGGTGACCCTCATCGTGCTCCTGCTCGTGCTGCTGGCGGTGGGGTTCATCGTGCTCAAGCGGCACATCAAGGGCTTGCGGACGCGCCAGCGCGAGCCGGCCCGGCCGGAGGGCGAAGGCGAGGAAGGTCGCCCGGCGCCCGTCGAGCCGGCCGACGTCGACCAGGTCGACCCCGAGCTGCGGGCGGCGGCCGAGAGCTACCGGCGCGAAAGGCAGGACGATGATGCCGCAGACGATAAGGGTTGAGCTGAGCGAGCGCGGATACGACGTCCAGGTCGCCGCCGGCGCGCTGGAGCGAATCGGCGAGACGGTGGCGGGCCTGAGCGACGTCAGCCAGGCGGTCGTCTTCGCCGACGGCAACGTCGCCGGACACTACGGGCCGGCGGTCCGGACGTCGCTGGAAGCGGCGGAGCTGACGGCGAACGTCATCAAGGTCCCGCCCGGCGAGTCGAACAAGACACTCGCCGGCGCGTCGGCGATGTTCGACGCCCTGTTCGACCTGCCGACGCCGATCGACCGGGATACCGTGATCGTTGCCCTCGGCGGCGGGGTGACGGGCGACATGGCCGGCTTCGTCGCGGCGACCGCGCTCCGCGGGCTCCGCTGGGTCAACTGTCCGACCACGCTGCTGGCCGACGTGGACGCCTCCGTCGGCGGAAAGACGGCGGTGGATCACCCGGCCGGGAAGAATCTCATCGGCGCCTTCCACCAGCCGCGGGCGGTGCTGATCGACGTCGACACGCTGGCGACGCTCCCCGTCGACGAGGTACGCGCCGGGCTGGCCGAGTGCGTAAAGCACGCGGTCATACGCGACGCAGCGCTCCTGGAGTACCTGGAGGACCACATCGAGGCGATGCTCGCCTGCGACCCGGCCGTCATGACGGAGCTCATCGCCCGCAACGTCGCCATCAAGGCGGAGGTCGTAGCCGCCGACGAGACGGAGTCGACCGGCGAGCGGGCGCACCTGAACTTCGGGCATTCCATAGCCCATGCGATCGAGACACTGGCCGGGTACGAGGCGATTTCGCACGGTCAGGCCGTCGCGCTGGGGATGGTCGGTGCGTGCCGCCTGGCGGTGTCGCGCGGGCTGATCGAGGACGAGCTTGCCGACCGGATCGAGGAACTGCTGGCGGCGCTGGGGCTGCCGATCCGCCGGCCGGGGCTGGACGCCGCCGAGGTGTGGCGCGTCATGCAGTACGACAAGAAGAACCGCGGCGGGCAGGTGCGGATGATCCTGCCGGTGACGCTCGGCGCTGTCGCGGAGTTCGACGACATCACACCCGAGCAGATCGACCGCGCCGTCGCGGCCGTCAGCGCCGCACGTTGACCGGTCCGCCCGTTTCACGCCCACGCCCGAACCGGGTCTACGCGCGCTTCGGGCTGGCGGAGATCCCGCGCTCCCTGATTTACACGTCCATGCGCTTGCCGGGACCGGCGTCGTCGCGCAGCTCGGCCATCCGCTCGGCCGCGGGGAGCAGGTCGGGCAGATCGTTCTCCGGCCGATTCAGATAGAAGTACGCGCAGCTCGACCAGTCGTCGGTCCGCTCGAACAGCCCACCCCCGGGCTTGCTGACGTCGATCGGTTCGTCCGAACCGGCCGGGTAGACGGTCTTGTCCTCGAAGTGCCACTTCTGGCGCTGGGGCGTGCCGTGGTAGCCCATCTGCTGGATCGTGCCGCGGATGTCGGTTCGGAAGTAGATCGGGTCGGGCACGTGGTAGCGATAGAAGCACATCCGCTGGCGCTCGCCGGCGAAGTGGCATCCCTGGTAGGCGTTGACGTAGTGTCCCTGCCCCCAGGCCGAGCCGATGTAGTCCTCGCACCCGGTGCCGCAGAGCGTGGGGTACTCCTCGTCGCCGTCGATGTAGAGCTTCGCCTCGCCCTCTCCCCACCAGGACCAGCCCCATTGCTCGCCGTCGGCCTGCATGCCGAAGTTGACGCCGAGGTACCGTCCGGCGCCGGTGACCCGCGGCAGGAAGGCGTAGTCCTCGCGGAGGGTTGTCGGGTTCTGCCGGTTGAAGAACGCGTGGAGGTACAGGGTGTCGGAGACCGGGTCATTGATCGTCATGTCGATCTGCTGCCAGTACATGTCCAGCCGTCGGTCCGTCTCGTTGGTGACGGTCATCCGGAAGCCCGTCCGGAAGGGCATGGGGACGTAGCAGTTGAAGTTCCGCCCTTCGGGGCTGGTGAACAGGGCCGTCTCGAACGGCGCCATCTCGCCGAGGGAGATGCCGAAGAAGTCCCCCCACGGCGCGGCGATGGCGGGGCGGTCGGCGCCGTCCCAGAACAGCTCGATCTTCAGCCCGCGGAGCATCGCCGGGCTGCGGTCGTTGATGGTCGTCCAGATGTGCCGGATGACGCCGCTCGTCCCGTGGTAGTCGGCGAGCGTCCTCGTCTCGCCGGGTTCGAGCGCGCCGTAGCAGGGCGCGCCCTTGCGTCCGTTGTTGGCCGTCCCGGCGCGTCCCTTCTCGCCGTCGGGATTCTCGGGGTTGATCCAGCGGGCCTCGACGCCGTCCGGGACAGGGGCGTACAGCGGGGTGCAGTCGTACGGCAGCATGTTGCGTCTCCTTGTGAGCCGGATGAGTTCTCAGCGGGTCTTCCGGCCCGCTCGGGCGCGGATCATGGGCGGTCCGGTGTCGAAAGGCAAGGCAATATCCGCATCGGTCCGTCGACCGTCGCCGCGGGTGCATCCCGTTTCAGCAGGTAGTTTTCACGCGGCGAGGGGTTTGGATTGCC
>CAZADC010000129.1:0-8792 GCA_964483755.1 uncultured Planctomycetaceae bacterium
CGGCGTGATCGCCGAGGCGGGCAAGGAAATCTGCTTGTGTGACGACGGCGTCCACATGACCGGCGAGGCGTCGGACCGCCTTGCAGCCGCCGTCGAGGCGCGCGTGCGGTCCGTCCTGGGCTGAGCAGGTTGCCGGGTCGGCCTGCCGGTTGGCCCCCGCTCTGTTTTGGGGGATTTCCCCATACTCTTTGCGGTGGACAGGTCCTGCGGCTGCGACTAGAATTCAAGTGACGGTCAGGGAGGACCGCGCTGCAGGACAGTCACTTCCGATTCTCTTACACGGGCATGTGGTGCGCCCGGGGACGTGGGCATGAAGGGCATGATCAAGTGGTTCGATGCCCGGAAGGGCTACGGCTTCATCGAGGCGGACGGCGTGGGCGAGGACATCTTCGTCCACCGCATCTGCGTTCAGCCCGAGGATCTCGCGCAGCTGCGAGTCGGCGAGCGTGTGGAGTTCGAGCTGATCCGCACGAACGCCGGCCCGCGGGCCGACGGGGTCTGCCGGGCCGTCTGCGGCTCGGTGTAGCCCGCCCGTCGCGGGGATGAGGCGATGCAAGGCTGGAAGCCCGGCCGGCAGTGTCGTGTTGCGCCGACAGGCGCGGCCGCGCCGGCACGTGCCCCCTGCGCAGCAACCCGATACAATGGGTTAACATTCTGCGGGCTCCGCGCGACACAGCCGCCATGGCCGACAGACCCGACGACATCCGGATCCGCTTGCCCGAGTGGCTCGGCGAATTCGCCGCCGACGTCGTCCGCGCCTCCGACGCCGACAAGGTCGCCTTCGCGATCGACCTGGCCGAGCGGAACGTCGAGCGAGGCACGGGCGGGCCTTTCGGGGCGGCCGTGTTCGAGGCCGACTCGGGCCGCCTGATCGCCTGCGGAGTCAATCTCGTCGTCCCGTCGGGCTGCTCCGTCGCGCATGCCGAAATCCTCGCTCTCTGCGCCGCCCAGCAAGTCATCGGATCCTTCGACCTGTCCGGCGCCGGATGCGAGCTTGCCACGAGCTGCGAGCCGTGCGCCATGTGCCTGGGGGCCGTGCCGTGGGCCGGCGTGTCGGCCTTGCTGTGCGGGGCGCGGGGCGAGGACGCCCGGGAGGTCGGCTTCGACGAGGGCGACAAGCCGGACGCGTGGGAGGACCTGCTGGCGGGACGGGGCATTCGTGTGGTGCGCGACCTGCGCCGCGAGCGGGCCGGGCGCGTTTTGCGGGATTACCGCCGGCGGGGAGGTGATATCTATAATCCGGCGACCCGGGGAGCTTGAAAGTCGGGGCCCGGGACGGCAAACCGCCGAGCAGCTTTGGAGACGATCAGCGGAGAATGGTCCGCACGCACGTTTCGGCGAGGCGCAGAGGCGACAAGGTGGAAAGACCGTCATCCCGGAACTGAACACGCCTGCGCTGCCGTGTCAGATATCGGACTGAAGGGGGAAGTCGTCGCTCGGCGCGGCGCCCGGCGCCAGACCTTGACCTTCTGGCTCCATTCATTGGCACCGAGAATCGAGGCCGTCTGCCTGTGCATGTTCATTTTAACCTGACACACAGCACGTCTCCTCTTGTATGGGGCATGCGGTTGATGACGCCGAGCCTGCACGGGGGAGGCTGCTTCGCAGGCTCATAGGGGAGCAGCGCGGCCGGACTTGCGGTTCCAGGAGCACAGCGCGGGGGACGCCTTACGGTCTCACCGACCTCTCGCCTGCGAAGTGTCCCTTCGGATTAAGCGGTCTTTTCCGGCCGTAAATGCTTCTCGTAAGATTGCTTGCGTTGTCGGGGCGGTTCGCGTTGCTGCGGCGGACAGACGGGCCGATAATGAATGACGAGGAGGTGGCGCCATCGAGATGAGCTGACGGCAGACAACGGTAGCCTGCCTCGCGGCCTGGCCGCGGGGCGAGGATGACGCATCTGCGTGGCGCAGGTACGGGGCTGCCGAGTCCCGGGAACGTACGGCAAGGGACGATAACCGGCATTCATACCTCATACCATCCGGCCCGTCGCCGGCGTTCCCCCATCCCCCGCTGATGCGGGAAGGAGCCGACCATGTACGGTCACACTGCACGGAACGTCCGCGCGCACCGCGCCCGGCGACAGGCGAGAGGAGGGTCTGCCGCCCCCGGGGATCACGCCCGCGCCGCGGCCGCGCTCGCCAGCCGTGAGACGCCGGCGCGGCGCACCGCGACGGAAACGGGAAGGCAGGCGTTCACACTGATCGAACTGCTCGTGGTGATCGGGATCATCGCGCTGCTGGTCTCGATCATGATGCCCTCGGTCAACTACGCGCTGGAGCTCGCCCGCCGGGCGAAGTGCGCGACCAACCTGAACGCGGTCGGCAAGGCGCTGGTGCTCTACGAGCGGACCGAGGGGTCCTTTCCTTACGTTCCGCTCCACGGCGGAAGCTGGGCTGCGGAGATCGGCGCCGCCCGGGACGACGACCCGTTCGACGGCGAAGACGCGACCGACCGGGCGACCACCAGCGCTCTGTACCTGCTCGTCCGTGAAGGGCGCTGCAGCGCGTCGGCCTTCGTGTGCCCGTCGACCGACGAGAAGTCCCAGAAGGTCAGCGGCGGATGGGATTTCGTCGACGGGACGCACGTCTCCTACGGGCTGATGAACCCGTACGGCGAGGCGAAGCGGTTCGATGCCGTCGAGGGCGGTGTGGTCCTCCTCGCCGACGCGGGTCCGTATTTCGACCCGGCCACCGGGCTGCGGAACGACGCGGACGTCGTGGATCTGTCCGGCGATCCGTCGGCCGAGACCGTGGAAGCCGCCAACAGCCCGACCCACCGCGGCGACGGGCAGAACGCCATGGTCTACGGCGGGACGGTCCGGTTCGAGAAGCGCCCTGACTGCGGCGTCGACCGGGACAACATCTACACGCGGTCGAACGACGCCGACGGCGGCGATCCCGGCGGGTCCATCCCGGCGCCGGGCGGCGACGCGTCGCAGGCCGACCAGGGCCCGGCGTCCGACGTGGACAGCTACATCGTGCCGTAGCGGCGGGTTTGCTTCGCCTGACCCGGCGCAGCCGGATGAACATGCGGCGGCACGGCCGGTCAGGCGGCGCCGGACAGGCGTGAAAGCGTGTTCCACGGAAGCGGGGAGACGCAACGGCGGGTCGGGCGCAGAGAGGCGTCCGGCCCGCTCTGTATTGCGGCGAATCGTCGCGCGCCGGTTGCTGCGGCGCCGTCCGGTCAGAGCCGTCGTCGGAACGCCTGGCCGGACGGCTGGGGTCGGGGGCGGCCCGAGACGGCCGCGTTGAAGTCCCGCAGCATGTCGCGGAGCTCGCTGAGCGACCAGGCGATGTAGGCCTCGCTGTGTGCGGGCTTGCCCCGGCGCTCGGTCATCAGTCCCTTGTGCACGTGGGAGAGGAACCGCTCGACGTCGCGTGCGGCGATCTCCTCCGGTGCGGCGCCCCACGCGCGGAGCTCGTCGAACAGCCGCCGGTGCCGCGGGCTCTCGGCGTGCTGGCGCGGGAGGAGGAAGCTTCCCGGGCGCAGGGCGATCTGGACGCCTTTGAGGGCCATGACGATCGGCTCGTAGAACAGTTCGCCGCTGAGGCGGAGGAACTTGAACTGCTGGACGTAGAGCCCGGGGCTGGACGTCTCGCCGGCGCCGGGCAGCCCGTCGGCGTCGTCGGCGCTGTGTCGCTTGCGGATGTCGCAGAACATCAGCCCGCGCTTGCCGTCGTCCGAGGAGACGATCTCGTCGGTCTGCAGGCGCCGGATGCGCCACGCGCCGTCCGGGTCCGGGCGCGGGTCGCCGCCGACGGCGAACAGGCATTTCAGCACGCCCAGCGGGAGCGTACGGTCCCTGACGGGGCGGTGCTGGCTGCGAAGCTGCAGCGAGACGTGCACGCTGTGCGGGGAGATCTTGTAGAACCGCCGCGCCTGGTGGATGAACTGGTTGAGCACCCACGGGTCGTCGGTGATCGGCTTGGAGAGGTTCGCCTCGATGGACAGGCTGCCGAGGGCGACCTCGAAGAACCCCCGCCGCGGGCGGACCGACGCCTTCTCGTGGTGGTCGTCCACGTGTCCGCCGAGCTTCCAGGTCAGCGCGTCGAGGGCGAAGTCGCCGAAGTACAGGAACCCGTCGTACATGCGGTCCTGAACCTGTCGGGCGTCCGGGTCGCGGATGACGGCGTGTCCGATGTTGCTGAACTCCAGCTCCGCGCCCAGCGGCACGTACCCGCCGCAGGCGTGGGTCCGCAGGAAGTTCAGCTCCCGCCACGCCTCCGCCTGCTCGTAGAGCCCGTCCGACGCGACGATCGCCCAGCGGACGTAGTCGACCAGACGCGAGGATTCGAACTCCAGGTCGGTCAGGCAGTCGGCGACGATCATGTCCATCAGGCGCGGGCGGTTGTTGATCAGCCGCAGGGCGGCAAGCGAGCTGAGCGTCCGCTCGTAGTACGTCTCGCGGTAGGGGATGCGGTCGAGCTCGTAGCGGAAGTCGCGGTGAATCTGCTCCTCCAGCTCGTTGAAGATGACCTGGCGGACGACCATCTCGAGGTAGTAGGGGGCGAGCGTCTCGGCCTCGGGGTTGCCGACAAGGCGGGCGAAGTCCCGCAGCGGCGGGTCCTTGATCGACCGGCGGATGGCGTAGTCGCTGATCCCGCCGGACTGGAAGTGAAGCCGCCTCAGGTCGCGGATCGTCGAGCCGTGCAGCTCGCCCACCGCCCGCCGTCCGACGTCGTCGGCGGCGCGGAGCTGCTCGCGCTCCGCCTCCAGCAGGGCCCGCTCGATCTTTTCCTGCAGCAGGACCTCCTGCTTGAGCGGGTCCTGGAATGCGTACCCGAAGTGGTGCTGAAGCTGTTCGAGATTGCCGACGAACACGGTCGCCCGCACCGGTCCCTCTGCCGTCAGGACGCGCAGCGTCCGCCGCGAGTAGTTCCGCCCCTCGTACTTCAGCAGCGGCGAGAGGCACTCGTGCGGCAGCGGTCCGACCACGTATCCGTGAATGCGCCCCTGCGGGTCCGGCACGGCGTACATGTAGGTGCCGTCGGGGCTGACCTTCTTGTACCCGTCCAGGATTGCCTCGCGGGCGTGGAACGCCGTCTCCCCGTCCGCGTCGGCGGGGCCGGCGACGATCCGCCGCCCCAGCACCGCCCGAAAGACCGACGGCTCCCGCAGCGTGCCGTATACGAACAGGTGAAAAGGTCGTTTTCGCGATCTCGGAGTCATGCCTTCGGTTCTTCCGCCGGGCACGTCAGATGGCCGCAGAGGAGGCTCACGCCGGTCATTCTACCGGTTTGTCGCCGTCCAGCGCAAGCGTAGAATGGCCGCATGGCCGCACGCGACCGCTCGCAACCCATCCCCGTCAAGCACTGGTCCCGCGCGGGGCTCATGCTCACGTGGTGGTGCAATGCGCGGTGCGCGTCGTGCTACCTGTCCTGCGGGCCGCGGCGGCGCGGATGGATGGACGTCGACGACGCGGCGCGGTGGTGGGGCGAGCTTGCGGCCGCATCCCCGCACGGCTGTCGGGTGCACCTCACCGGCGGCGAACCGTTCGGCGACTACTCGCGCCTGCTCGAGGTCTGCCGCCGGGCCGCGCGGGAAATCCCTTCCGATTCCGGTCCGCTGGAGAAGATCGAGACGAACGCGTTCTGGTGCACGGACGAGGCCGTCGTCCGCCGCCGCCTGGCGGAGCTCGACGCGGCCGGCATGGGCAGGCTGGTGATTTCCGCCGATCCGTACCACCAGCAGTACGTCCCGATCGAGCGGTGCCGCCTGGTCGCTCGGGTTGCCGAGGACGTCCTCGGCGCCGACCGGGTGCAGGTGCGGTGGCGCGACTGGCTGGCCGAGGGGTTCGACACCGGCGACCTGCCGGAATCCGACCGGGCGGAGCTGTTCGCCCGCTACGCCCGCGAAGGCAGGGACCGGCTCAACGGCAGGGCGGCGGAGCTGCTGACGAGGGGCGTCCGGCCGGGCCGGCGGATGGAGCAGTTCACGGATTCGCTCTGTCACGACGCGTTGCTGCGGTCGAAGCACGTCCACGTCGGGCCCGGCGGGAGCGTGCTTGCCGGCACGTGCGCCGGCATCCGCCTGGGCGACGCGACGGCCGAGCCGATCGACGAAATCTGGCGGAAGCTTGGCGAGGACTGGCGCGAGCGCGGCGTCGTCGGCGTGCTCGCACGCGAAGGGCCGGTCGGGCTGGCACGCGCGGCGGAGCAGTTCGGCTTCGAGCCGGACCGGACAGGCGGATACCGCAGCAAGTGCCACCTGTGTTGGACGGTCCGTTCGCACCTGGTCGCGCGCGGGGCGTTTCCGGCCGAGCTGGGTCCGGCAGTCATTTACGCGACGTGAGGGCGCTTTCGAGGAAACTCCGTGCCCCTGTCCGACGTACAATGGATTGCAGGTTCCGACTTCACATGCGTTGCTTGACGGCCGATAGGGCTAACGGTATGGTTCGCCGTTGCTTTCCCGCGTTCCATTCCGTTGTTCCGGTATTCCAAGGACTTCGCGGCATCCCATCGCACGCGGCTGAGTTCGCACCATGACGGACGCGCCAAATCCCGCCCATGAGTCCCAGCCGGCGTCGGAGGACGTCGCTTCGGCGTCGATGGACACGGAGCTGGGGCGCATGGTCATCGAGCAGAAGCTCGCCACGTCCGACGAGGTCAGCGAGTGCATGACCCGCTGGAAGGAGGCGACCGACGGCGGGCAGGACGTCTCGCTCGGCACGATGATGGTGCAGGAGGGGGTCGTCACGCACCGGCAGATCGATCGGCTGAAAAAGGCGATCGAGGAGACCCGCGACCAGCAGATCCCCGGCTACCGCCTGCTCAAGAAGCTCGGGGCCGGGGCGATGGCGACGGTCTTCCTCGCCAAGCAGGTCAGTCTCGACCGCTACGTTGCGATCAAGGTCCTCCCGAAACGGCTGTCCGAGAACCCGGAGTACGTCCGGCGGTTCATCAAGGAGGGCAAGGCGGCCGCCAAGCTCAACCACGCCAACATCGTGCAGGCGATCGACGTCGGCGAGGCGGGCGGGTACCACTACTTCGTGATGGAGTACGTCGAGGGGCACACGCTCTACGACGAGCTCGCGGGCGGGAAGGTGTTCTCCGAGGCCGAGGCGCTGAAGGTGATCATCCAGATCGCCCGCGCCCTGAACCACGCCCACCAGCAGGGGCTGATCCACCGCGACGTGAAGCCCAAGAACATCATGATTACCGACGAGGGCGTCGCGAAGCTGGCCGACATGGGTCTCGCCCGCGCCGCCACCGACGCCGAGACCGCCCAGGCCGAGGCGGGTCGGGCGTTCGGCACGCCGTACTACATCAGCCCCGAGCAGATTCGCGGCGAGGTGGACATCGACTTCCGCGCGGACATCTACTCTCTCGGGGCCACGCTGTACCACGTGGTCACGGGGCGCGTGCCCTTCGAGGCGCCGACGCCCGCCGCCGTGATGCACAAGCACCTCAAGGAGCCGCTCGTTCCGCCCGACCACGTCAATACCGAGCTGTCGGCCGGGCTGGGCGAGGTGGTCGAGGTGATGATGGCCAAGGATCGGCGTCGGCGGTATGCGTCGACGGGCGACCTGCTGATGGACCTCGAGGCGATCATGGCGGGCGAGCCGCCGCTCCAGGCGCGCAAGCAGATCGATGAGCAGGTGCTCACAGGTCTTGCGACGGGCGAGCAGGACATGGAGGCGGAGGGGACGGCCGAGCTCGCCGCGGCGGGCGACGCGGGCACGCTCAAGGTCTATCTCATCCTGCTCGCCGCCGCGCTGGCGGTCAGCGTGCTGCTCAACGTGCTCCTGCTGGCGATGATCGGCGGGCAGTAGCTCACCCGCGCTTCGGGGGACGCCCGCTTCATCCGATCACAGACGACGATCGCGCGGGCAGGTGAACCCTTCGGCCCGAATCCTCCGCCAGGACCAGTCCTTCCAACGGGCTGACGTCCAGCACCCGCCCGACGTGCCGCCTGCCCTCGCAGACGACCTCGACGCGGCGATTCAACATTCCGCAGCGGGACATCCACGCGTCGTGGAGTGGAACGGTCCGGCCGTCGGCGATTGCACAGACCCAGGCGTCCAGGCGGCGGAGCACCTCGCGGATCACCTCGATCCGCTCCACGGGCGGCGGCGTCACCTTCTCCAGATGCACGGCGGGGCGGTCGATCCGGCCGTCGGGCGGCGAGTCGGCGACGTTCACGCCGACGCCGATGACCAGCACCGCTCGCCCGGGCACGGGTGTTCGCACCTCCACGAGCACGCCGGCGACCTTGGCCTCGTCAATCAGGACGTCGTTCGGCCATTTCAGCACGCAGGCAACGCCGCAGGCCCGCTCGATCCCCTCGGCCGTCGCCAGGCCGGCGGCGATCGTGACGGCCTCGCGAGCGATCTCGTGCACGTCCGTGAGCACCGCGCTCATCAGCACGTTGGCGCCCGGCGGGCTTAGCCAGGTCCGTCCCATGCGCCCGCGCCCGTGCCGCTGCGATTCCGCCGCAACCACCAGTCCGTCGGCGTCCGGCTGCCGGGCCGCGGCAACCGCGACGTCGTTCGTCGAGTCCACCTCGTCGAAGCAGATGACGTTACGACCGATCCGGCGGACGCCCAGGTCCCGCTCGATCAGGCAGGCGTCCGGGCGGACGGGCCGCAGCAGGCGCACGCCGCTGGCGGGGGAGAGCTCCAGTTGGTGTCCGCGGCCGGTGATGAGCTCGAGCGCCATCGTCAGCTCGCGCGGGTTGACCCCGGCGGCCGCGGCGAGCTCGCCGTGGCCCCAGTGCCCGTCGCGGTCGTACAGCAGCCCCAGCACTCGGTTGACGCGTTCCATGGCGTGTTCCGGTGGCGCGGGCTCGTCGGC
>CAZADC010000130.1:0-8251 GCA_964483755.1 uncultured Planctomycetaceae bacterium
TCCAGACGGCCGCAGGCGAAGACGGGCCTGAGGAACGCCCGCGCCAGCTCGTCGCAAAGCGTTTCGTCCGCTTCGTGGGCGGCGAGTTCGAAGATCGCCGCCAGTCGCCCGGCCAGGGGGCGGACGGCGCGATCAGCGCCTTCCCCGCGCTGGGCCTGCACGGCCTCGGCGAGCCGCTCGCCGTGCACCCGCAGCATGCCCCGGCTGCCCAGGACGTCCCCCACGGCCGCGATGGCGCGATCGAGCACGCCCGGCCATTCGTCGCGGGTGAAGTAGCTCACCAGCGTGTTGCCGTAGTCGAACAGGACGGCGTCGTAGCGTCGCGTCGTCATGGATTCTCCCGGCCGCGGAATCGCCACCAGAGCGGCGGGGCCTGGCGGTCGTCGCCGGTGTGGCGTATCTCGTACGGCAGCGGGCCGAGCGCATCTTCCAGCTTGCGGCGAAGGTCGGCCGAGACATCCGGATGCTCGTTCAGGACGTTGGTCGTCTCGGCCGGGTCGGTGGTCAGGTCGTAGAGCTGTCCGCCCTCGTCGGGGTTCGTCGAGTCGAGGATCAGATTCCATTCCCGGTTGCGGATGGCTGCGAACCGGTCCCACGCGGTGACGATCTCCGACGGCGCGGCCGCCGCGTCGGCGAAGATGTCCCGCCCGTCCAGCGGCTGGTCCTGCTCGACGTCGGCGCCCACGCCCATCAGCCCGCAGACCGCCGGGAACAGGTCCTGGTGCTGGATGAAGTCGTCGCGGACGGTTCCGCCCTGCTCGCCGCCGGGCAGACGGACCAGCCACGGCAGGCGGGTGTTGTACGCCAGCAGCCGGTCGCCGCCCTTGCCGAACCGGTCGCGGTCCATCAACTCCGTGCCGTGGTCGCTCGTGAAGATGACGGCCGTGTCGTCGAGACGCCCCATCTGCTCGAGTTTGTCCAGCAGCACGCCGATCCACTTGTCCACGAACGTCACGTACCCGTAGTAGAGCGCCTTCGTCCGCTCGATCTCGTCGGGGGTCTTGTCGGGCTTGCGGTTGAGAAGCTGCGGCTGGATGTAGTTGCGGCTCCTGCCGGGCGGGCAATAGGCGTCGGCGAACTCCATCGGCGGGTCCCAGCGCTCGTGCGGGGCGAAGGAGTCGACCCACAGGAACCACGGCGCGTTCTCGCGGTTTTCGTCCAGCCATCGGACGGCCGAGCGGAACACGCGCGGCGTGAGGTAGTCCTCCTCGGTGTGCCGGTCGAGCATGTTGAGCAGGTACTGCGTGAGGGTCGGCCAGGCGTGGATGTCGTTGACGCCCTCGGGGTGGTAGGGGGAGACGTCGATCGCGGAGATCGGTCCGCTTCGCACCGGGTCGCCCTCCTGCCCGCGGATGAAGTCCCACGAGCTGAAGCCGCGCGTGAAGTTCTGCGTCGGCTTGAACATGTGGTAGGTGTCGGCGACGAGCCCGGTCACCACGCCCTTGGTCAGCAGGTGCTCGGCGAGGACGGTCTGCTCGTCCGGCACGCGATGCCAGCCGGGAATCTTCGGCGTCAGCCCGCGCGAGCCGACCTCGAAGCGCCACGGGAACGAGCGGATGCCCGTGAAGCACGTCCGCCGCGCCTGGATGGTCGGCAGGCCTTCGGCGAAGGCGTGGGTGAACTCGATCCCCTCGCGGCGCAGGCGGTCGAGGTTCGGCGTCTTGACGACGGGATGGCCGATCATGTCGGCGCGGAAGGTGTCGCAGCAGATGACGACGCAGTTCATGTCCGCTCTCCGTATCGCAGTCTTCGGGGCGAATGAAGCCGGGATGCTCCGGGCGTTCTACCACGCCTGCGGCGGCGTGCAAACCGTTCCGGCCAGTGCGGGACCGCTGCCGCTACCCGCCGGGCTGGTCGATGTCGACGTCCAGGTCGCGGAGCTTCTTGCGGAGCGTGTTGCGGTGGAGCCCGAGGTACCGGGCGGCCTCGGATTGATTACCGCTGTGACGGGTCATCGCGTGGACGATCAGCGCCCGCTCGACGGCGGCGAGCGTCTGCTGGTGGCGTCGGGCGTCGTCGGGCAGGTCGGCCGCGTGCCGCACGACCGCGGCGGCCAGATCGTCTTCGTTCGCGGGCGCCGGCCGCCCGAGTCGCACGGCCTCGGGCAGGTCGCCCGCGGTGATCGTCCGGTCCGGCGCGACCGCGAGCGCGTGATCGACGGCGTTCCTGAGCTCCCGGACGTTGCCCGGCCAGTCGTAGCGCGTCATCGCCTCGACGGCGTCGGCGCCCAGCGAGTGCTCTCGCCCGTCCGACGCGGGGGCGAGGCGGTGGAGGAAATGCTCCGCGAGCAGAGGCACATCCTCGACCCGCTCCCGCAGCGGCGGCATGATGATCCTCAGCACCGCCAGACGGTAGTACAGGTCGCGCCGGAACCGCCCTGATCGGACTTCCTCGGCGAGGTCGCGATTGGTGGCTGCGATGATCCGCACGTCGAGATGGATGGTCTTCGACGAGCCGACCCGCTCGATGGTCCCGCTGTCCAGCACGCGGAGCAGCTTGACCTGCACGCCGGGCGGCAGCTCTCCGACCTCGTCGAGCAGGAGCGATCCGCCGTCGGCGGCCTCGAATCGCCCGGCGCGATCGGTGTGGGCGTCGGTGAACGCCCCGCGGACGTGCCCGAACAGCTCGCTCTCCATCAGGTGCTCGGGGATCGCCCCGCAGTTGATCGCCGCGAACGGTCCGTCGCTTCGCGGGCTGAACTGGTGGATGGCGCGGGCGGCGAGTTCCTTGCCGGTACCGGTCTCGCCCTGGAGGAGCACCGGCGAACCGGCACCGGCCGCCCGGGCGATCAGCTTGTACGCCTCCTGCATCGGCGGGGATTGCCCGACGAGCATGCCTTTTCGCCCGCGTTCGGTCGCTCCCGGCGTGCGGGAGGCGTCCGCTTCCGCAGCCGCCCGCTCCGCCAGCGCCAGGGCCTTGTCCAGGTCGACCGGCTTGGGGAGGTAGTCGTACGCCTTGCCCCGCAGGGCGTGCACGACGGTCTCGAGCCCGCCGTAGGCGGTGATGACGATGACGGGCACGTCCCGCAGGGCCGGGTCCTCCAGCGCGTCCAGTCCGCTGCGGTCGGGCAGGCGGACGTCGAGGAACACGACGTCCGGACGCGCTTCGGCGCAGGCGCGGAGCCCCCCGCCCGCCGTCGCCGCCGTCCGCACCGACCAGCCGCGGCGGGCGAAGAACCGCTCGAACGCCAGGCAGATCGAGTCCTCGTCGTCGATGACCAGCAAAGACCGCTCGCGGGGCGTCATGCGTCCTGCTCGATGGGGCGCCTCTCGGCGGGTGGCTCAATCGGCGCCTCGAACCAGAACGTCGCGCCGGCGTCGGAGCTGTCGTAGCCGATCTCGCCGCCGTGGCGGGCGACGATCTGCCGGCAGATGTACAGCCCGAGCCCGACGCCGTTGGGCTTGCCCGTGGCGAACGCGGCGAAGACGTCGTCCTCGCCGAGATCGACGCCCTTGCCCGCGTCGGTCACCGAAAACCGCACGCGGTCCTCCACGCGGCGGACAGACACGACGACCTTGCCGCCGGGCGGGCTCGCCTCGACGGCGTTGACCAGCAGGTTCATCATCGCCTGGCGGATCCGATCTCCGTCCACCACGACGGCCGGCTCGTCGGCGGGAAAGTCCTTCGTCACGTTGATGCTCGCGTGACGGAGCTTGCCGGCGAGGATCAGCAGCACGCTCTCGGCGAGCTCGCTGAGGCGCACGGGCGCCGTCGCCGCCGGTCGGTCGCCGGGCGCGAGGCCCATCAGCTCGTCGAGGTAGAGCTCCATCCGCTCGATCTCGCGAAGCACGGCCGCCATGGCCGGATCGTCGGCGAGCCCCTCGCGGTCCTGGAGCACGCGGACGTTCATCTTGATCCCGCTCAGCGGGTTGCGGAGCTCGTGGGCGACGCTGAGCGAGACCTTGCCCAGCGCGGCGAGCTGCTCGCTGTGGACCATCTGCCGGCGCGCGTCGGCGAGCCGCTCCAGAAGCCGATCGAACGAGCCCGCCAGCCGGCGGATATCCTTCGGGCCGCGACGGGCCGCAGCGTCGCGGGCGGGCACAGCGCCCTGGGCGTCGGACAGGCGATCCATCTCGGCGCCGAGGCGCCGGACCGGGCGGGTGACCGAGAACGAGAACAGGATCGCCAGCACGGTCGCCGTCGCCGCGGCAGGAATGATCACCCACGCCACGCGGGCCTGCGCCCGCCGCCGGGCCTCGGCGAACTGCTCGTCGGGAACGAGCATGAACAGTCGCCCGACTTCCTGCTCCGCGTCCGGCGGCGGACCGGCCACCTTCGCAGAGTCGAACCGGTACCGTCGGCCGTGCAGGTGCACCGTGCCGGAGTCGGCCAGGGCGGGCATGCGATCGTTGAACTGCTGCGTCGCGTCGTCGGGCAGGCTCGAGGCGACCACGCCCCCGTCGCCCTCGGCCGCGACCCACTCGGCGTTGAACAGTTCGCGAAGGTAGCCCATCATCGCGTCCGTGCGCGGGTAGGGCCTCTCGGCGAGGAAGCCCGACGCGCTGGCGACCATCTCCTTGACGTATCGCTCCTCGACGAGTCGCCCGGCCGTGTCCTGCGCGATCCACCCCATCACCAGCGCAAGCCCGACGACGTAGACGTTCAGCACCACGATCGTTCGCACTCGGATGGAAACGCTCATGTCACATCTCCAGGCCGCGTCAAGCGCTGTGCCCGATCAACGCTCCAGCAAGCTCCGTGCCGGACAGCCGGGGCTCGCGACGGAAGCGAAGTATACCGCTTCGGCGACAGATTGCTCCAGCGCATCTGCACACGGGCGCATCATGTCTGCACATGGACTGTGCACTCGGGTCTGCTTCCTTGGACGGCCATTCCGCTCCATTCTATCGTTATTCACTGCAGATAAAAGGGTTTACGTGGAAGGGCCGTTTCCGGCACGGTGGTTGCTTGGAGGAGCTCGGAGCCGAACGGATGCGAGCGACAACCCCTGCGCGAGGAAGGAGTGCTCGATGGTGTTGTGGTGTTACGGTGTGAGGACGGGTCGGGGGGCGTATCAGGCGGCTGTCCTGACGGCCATTGTTCTGCTGGCATGTTCTATCGGTTCGGCGGAGACGGGCGGTCCGCCGGCGACCGCGCCGGCGGCCGGCGCCCGTCCGGCGCGCGAGCCGGGCTGGTTCGAACTGGGCGAGGTGCTGGTGACGGCGACCCGCAGTGAGACGGAGATGTTCCGGGCGCCCTACGCCGCCTACGTCTTGCGGGTGAACGATTTCCGCACGAATCGTATGTACCGCACCACGGCCCGCGCGCTGCAGGATGTGCCGGGCGTCATGGTCCAGAAGACCGCCCATGCCCAGGGCTCGCCGTACATCCGCGGGTTCACGGGCTTTCGCAACGTGATGCTCGTCGACGGCATCCGCCTGAACAACTCGATCTTCCGCGACGGTCCGAACCAGTACTGGAACCTGATCGACCCGTACACCATCGACCGGCTGGAGGTCGTCAAGGGCCCGTCGTCGGTGCTCTACGGAAGCGACGCGATCGGCGGGACGGTCAACGCGATTCTGCGCCGTCCGGAGGTGACCGACGCGGCCGGGTGGTACCGTCAGCTCTACGGTCGGGTCGCGACGGCCGAGCGAAGCTATGTCGGCCGGGCGGAGATCAACGCCTCCGACGGCAAACGACTGGCGATCCTGACCGGCGGGACGTGGCGCGACTACGGCGACATCGACGGCGGGGGCGGCGTCGGCGTGCAGGACCGGACCGGCTACGGGGTGTGCAGCGGCGACCTGCGACTCGAGTACATGCCCGACAAGGACACGACCTGGACCTTCGCCCATTACCAGCTTTACGAGGACGACGCCTGGCGGACGCACAAGACCGTCCACGGGATCAGCTGGGAGGGCGCCACCGTGGGCGGCGAGAAGCGCCGCGTGCTCGACGAGGGGCACACGCTGACCTACGGCCGCTACAGCCGACGCAACATGGGTTCGTTCATCGACGCGGTTGAGATCACGGCGTCGGTGCAGACGCTCCGCGAGACGCGCTTCCGCGACCGCAGCGGCGGGCGGGTGGACCACCAGGGCGTGGACGTGATCACCTACGGGCTCGGCATGCAGTTCGAGACGCCCAGCCCGATCGGGCGGTGGACGTACGGCTTCGAGTGGTATCACGACCGGGTGGACTCCTACGCCACGAAGAACGGGGCGGGGCAGATCCAAGGCCCGGTCGGCGACGATGCGGTCTACGACCTGCTGGGCGTCTACGTGCAGGACCGCGCCCCGCTCGGCGAGCGCCTGGAGCTGATTATCGGCGGGCGGTACACGTACGCCCGCGCCGACGCAGACAAGGTGAAGGACCCCGACACCGGCGAGCGGATCGGCATCACGGAGGACTGGGAATCGCTGGTCGGCAGCGCCCGGCTGAGCTGGTTCGTCGACCCCGACGAGCACTGGAACGTCTTCGGCGGCGTCTCGCAGGGCTTCCGGGCGCCGAACCTGTCGGACCTGACGCGCCTGGACACGGCGCGGTCCAACGAAATCGAAACGCCGTCGCCCGGGCTCGATCCGGAGCGGTTCATCTCGTACGAGGCGGGCGTCAAGACGAAGTACGAGAACGTCTCCGCACAGGCGGCGTATTTCTATACCGACATCCGCGACATGATCGTCCGCACGCCGACCGGCAGGATCGTCGACGGCAACAACGAGGTGACCAAGAACAACGCCGGCGACGGGTACGTTCAGGGCGTCGAGCTCAGCGGGACCTGGCGGTTCCGCCCGCAATGGACCGTCTTCGGGCAGTTCGCCTGGACTGACGGCGAGGTGGACACGTTCCCCACGTCCGAGCCGGTCACCCGTGGCGAGCCGATCAGCCGGCTCATGCCCCCGACCGGGCAGGCCGGACTGCGATGGGACCACCCGAACGACCGGCTGTGGGTGGAGACGCGCGTCACCGCCGCCTGCAAGGCGGACGACCTGTCGACGCGGGACCGCTCGGACACGCAGCGAATCCCGCCCGGCGGCACGCCGGGGTACGTGACGGTCGACATCCACGGCGGGTGGAAGGTCACCGAAGGGCTGGACGTGTGGGCCGGGCTGGAGAACCTCACCAACACGGGATACCGAGTCCACGGGTCCGGCGTGAACGAACCGGGCATCAGTTTCATCGCCGGAATGAAGTGGCGATTCTGACAGGGCGCGACGACGCAATCCGCCGGGGTGTTCTATGAACGCCGCGCGTCGGCCACATCCCGGGCGCAGGGGCTCGACCCCGGCCGTCTCTCAGGCGGCGGGGCTCGGGTATTGCGCAGCGGTTTCGTTTCTGCTGCACGCGGCGGGGGCGTTGGCGCTGGGTCTGTTCGGCGCGTCGGAGCCGCCCGCCGACCCCTACCTTGTCTTCCGACAGGGCGACTCGGCCGTCACCGTCCCGCTCGTGGTCGTCCAGGCGCCGCAACGCGCGGCCGCGACGCCCGCTCCTGAACCCTCCGTGCAGCAGACGGGGCAGCCCGCCGCCGGCAGGTCCCCGTCGCCGCCTCCGCAGCCGCCGGAGACGTCGGCGCCCGGGAATCCGCCACCCGCGCCGACGGACGCCCCTCGCCGACCGGCGAGGGCGCCCGAGTTCGATGCGACCGCTGCGCTGGAGGAAGCCGCTGCGGATGCGGCGGAACGAACTGCGGAGCTGGCGCGCGTCGTGGCGGAACGTACGGTCTCAGTTGCCCGGTCCGCCGCCCGCTCGGTCGCCGCCCTGCGTGAAGCGACCCGCCCGCCGGCGACGGCGAGACCTCCCAGTCCACGGGACGGGACTCGGGGGGACGGGGAAAAAGTCCCTGCGGCAAAGGCGAACTCGGACGACCCGCCGACACCGGAGCCGGCGGACAGCGACGCGGCAGAGCCGGCTAACGCGAGCGCGCCGCCGCCGGTCGCCGATGCGGCGTCGCTGCAGGCGGATTCCGAAGCGCTTGAGCCGGTCGAGGCGGGGACGACGCCGACGCCCGACCGCTCCGAGGCATTGCCGTCGTTGGTCGCCGGAGCCGTCCGCGCCGCCGAGCCCAAGGCGCCGGTCGCGCCGCGCTATCCGCCCGCCTCCGCCCGGCGGGGGCACGAGGGCGTGGTCGTCATCGAGGCGCGCGTTCGCGCCGACGGGACGGTGGCGCAGGCGCGGGTGGCGGAGTCGTCTTCGCACGAGCGGCTCGACCGCGCCGCCCTCGAGGCGGTGCTCGCCGCGGAGTTCATCCCGGCCACGCAGGACGGCGCACCCGTGCCGTGCACGGTGCGCGTTCCCATCCGCTTTGCCC
>CAZADC010000130.1:8261-8715 GCA_964483755.1 uncultured Planctomycetaceae bacterium
GCTCGCACGGCACCGCGCGGATTCCGTAGGCAGGAGTGCCGTGGTGCAGCTCACTCGGGGTGCATTTCCCCACGGCTCTCGGATTGCTGCGGTTCCTCCGCGGGCTGGGCGGCGTCCCCGCTCTGGCGCATCATCATGCCCATCATGGCAACGCGGACGATCTCTTGCATCAGCTCGTTGGGCACGTAGTACGACACGTGCAGACTCGGTCCGGCCAGTCCCATGCCGCCGATGATCGGCGCCTTGGTGGACACGCGCATCGGAAGCATGGCGTCCTCGCCCTCGATCCGCGTCATCCCGGTCTGGATCACGTCGAAGAGGTTGCCGACGTTGAAGAGAATCAGCCCGGTCCGCGTTTTCGGCATGAAGGGCATCGCCCGCGCCGCCGTTGCGGGGTCGATCCCCACGCCGCCGCCGTTGGTCGCCGTGGCGATCGCCTTGCCCATGTAGGTCT
>CAZADC010000131.1:0-8708 GCA_964483755.1 uncultured Planctomycetaceae bacterium
ACCGAGCAGCGCGTCGGCGAGGTGAAGCTCAAGCTCCGGGCCGACCTGCTCTACGACGCCGTCTACGACGAGCACGCCGTCGATCTCCGCCGGGGCGACGGCTGGCTGGACCTGCGCCAGGCGAGCGCTCAGTTCACCCCGCTGGAGTTCATGGACGTCGAGATCGGCCGGCAGGTGCTCACCTGGGGCACCGGCGACCTCGTGTTCCTCAACGACCTGTTCCCCAAGGACTGGGTGAGCTTCCTGGTCGGGCGGGACGTGGAGTACCTCAAGGCGCCGACCGACGCGGTGAAAATGAGCGTCTTCACCGACGTCGCAAACGCCGACCTGGTCTACATGCCGGTCTTCACGCCGGACCGCTTCATCACCGGCGAGCGCGTGAGCTACTACAACGCCTTGCTCGGCCGCCGGGTCGCGAGAAACGCAGTCCTGGACCCCGACGTGCCCAACGAGTGGTTCGACGACCAGGAGTTCGCCGCCCGCGTCTACCGCAACGTCGGCGGGTACGAGCTCGCGGGCTACGGGTACTGGGGCTACTGGAAGAGCCCCGGCGGGTTCGACCGGGCCGACTTCGACCCGATCTTCCCCCGCCTGAGCGTCTACGGCGCCAGTGCCCGCGGGCAGGTGCTGCGGGGCATCGGCAACGTCGAGGTCGCCTGGTACGATTCCCGCCAGGACCGCGACGGCGACGACCCGTTCGTGAGCAACTCGCAGATGCGCTATCTCGTCGGCTACGAGCAGGACCTCAAGGAGATCGCCCACGACCTGACGGTCGGCGCCCAGTACTACGTCGAGCAGATGATGGAATACGACGCGTACCGCCGGACCCTCCCGCCGGGCATCCCCCCGGCCGACCGGTGCCGCCAGGTGGTGACGGTCCGCGTGACGAAGCTCCTGATGAACCAGAACCTGACGCTCTCGCTGTTCACGTTCTACAGCCCGACCGACGAGGATGCCTACCTCCGCCCGCTGATCTCCTACAAGATCGACGACCACTGGACGGTGTCGGTCGGCGGGAACGTGTTCGTCGGCAACGAGCCGCACACGTTCTTCGGGCAGTTCGAGCGCAACAGCAACGTGTACGCCTCGCTGCGATACGGGTTCTGAAGACACCTTTGGCGGGTGCCACGGCCGAAGACGCCCCGACGGGTGCCACGGCCGAAGACGCCCCGACGGGTGCCACGGCCGAAGACGCCCCGACGGGTGCCACGGCCTGCCGCGACGGCTGTCTGTCGCGGTTGGCCGTGTTCCTGACGTCCTGCCGAGCGGCCTATGTCACGGTCGAAGACGCCCCGACGGGTGCCACGGCCTGCCGCGGACGACCTTGCCCCGGCCGGGGCGGAAACGGTATGCTGGAGCGTCGATGTTCCACCGCGAGACATGACCGGATCGGAGACCCGAATGCCCATATACGAGTACCTCTGCGAAGAGTGCGGATCGCTGTCCGAGCACCTCGTCCGCTCGGGAAATCAGAAGGTCGAGTGCGCGGAGTGCGGCTCGACGAAGCTCACGCGCCAGTTTTCGACCTTCGCCGCCCACGGCGCGCCGTCGACGTCAGGGCATCCGTGCGAGACGGGCGCGTGCCCCTCGGCCGGGCAGGGCGCATGCCCGAGCGGCAGTTGTCCGCTCGGACGATAGGGTCCGCGCAAGCGCCCATCGGGGCTTTTCGACGCATTCCCAGTGAACCGTCCGTCCCCGAGGGCGTACAATTCAGGGTCGTATAAGGATTTGACGCGGAAATCCGCCTAACCTTCGCTTTCGCGGGAAATCCAGAAAAGAGGTGGCGCGACGCCGTCGAGCCGTTATACTGGGAGTTCGATTCGTCGCGAGCCGTAAACCGACCGATCGAACCGCCGTGACGAGCAGGACGTCGTTCATGACCCGAGCGTTTGCACGAGCCCTGTTGCTGTCGTTCCTGATCGGTGCAGCCGCTTCGGCGGACGTGCTGGTTCTCAGGGACGGACGGACCTTCGAGGGCATCGTCAGCGTCGGGGAGGACAACGTTGAGATCAAGCTCGATTACGGCGATCTTCGCTTCGCCCGAAGCGAGGTACTCCGCATCGAATTCCGCCAGACCCCCCGCTCGCGGCTGGCCGAGATGCTCGCCGAGACCCCCGATGACAACGCCGACGCGCTGTTCGGCGTCGCGCAGTGGGCGGCCGAGAACGAGCTGACCGCCGAGGCGGACGATTTGTACGAGCAGGTGGTGAGCATCGAGCCGGACCACGCCGCCGCCCGCGCCGCCCTGGAACACGTGAAGATCGACGGGCAATGGAGGGACTTCTCCACCGCCGTCGAGCTCGCCCGCGGCAAGCTGGAGGCGGGGCGATACGACGTGCTTCTCAACGAGATTCTCCCCAGCGTCGAGCCTCTCGCCCCCTCGCCGGAAGACACCCGGGAGGTCCAGACCATCGGGGCGGTGGCGGCGCTGCGATCCGGGCGGTTCGCCGAAGCGGGCGAAGCGTTCGCGGCACTCGCCGAAGCCGCCGGAGAGCCGGAAGCGACGCGCTTCGGCGCGATCGCCGGCATTCTCGCCGACAACCCCGACGGGATGTACGTGTTGAGCGAGGCCTACCCCCCCAAGTCGGCGCTGGTGGACAGCGAGGGCGAGAGCGTTCCCGCCGGACCGGCGTCTCTGGCGCGTCCGCTCGTGCTGGAGGCCGCCCTGCGCGACCGCGCCAAGGTCCACATCGCCGCCGGCCGCGAGCTTCTCGACGCAGCACGCGCCGCCGACGCCTCCGACCCCGACGATGCCGAATCCAGGTACGTCCAGGCGAGGCGGGCGTTCGACCGGGCCGACGCGCTGGTCGAGGACATCGCCCGCAGCTATCGCGTCGAGATCGCCCGCCGCCGCATCGCGGCGATCCGCCGGAAGACCGACACGGACACCCGGAAGTTCGACGCCGCGGTGAACCAGCTCGGCAAGTCGGACATGGCGCCGCAGGAATACCGGGCCCTGGTGCGGGCGATGGTCCGCAACCTCGACGACGTGCAGGGACGCCTGCGGACCATCCTGGAGATCGCCAGGCCCTTCTCCCGCGATCTGGTGCTTGAAATCCAGTGGGCGGAGAGCGATCTTCGTAAAGTCGAATCGATGCGGGACGTTCTCGCCGCGGAGATCAAATCCCCGCGCTGACCGGGGCGCCCGCTGACCGAAACACAGGCAGGAAGGATACTGCGATCGGCTCCAGACGCGCCATTTCGACGGCAGCATCGGCGGCGCTGCTGTCCGCCGTTGCCGCGGCTGCCCTGACCGGCGGGGAGTCCGACGTACGCGCCCGCGTCCAGCTCGCCGTCGGGCACCTGCGCGCCGGGCGCCTGGCGCAGGCCGAAACATGCGCTGCCGGCGCAGCGTCCGAGGTCGAGGCGCCGGGCAGCGCCCGGGCGTGGGCGATTGTCGCCGCCGCCCGGGAGCGCCGCGGAGATCACGACGGCGCGCGCCGGGCCTATCGCCTTCTTCTGGCCAGGTGCGAGTCCCCGTCGCTGCGGGATTACGCCGCGCGCCGGATCAAGGCGTGCGAGCGCCTGGCCGCGCGCCGGAAGCCCCCCGAAGCCCCCAGCGAGCGTCTCGACGACGAACAGCTCAGCGCGTTGCGGGGCGTCGACGACCGCGTCTACGCGGAATCGAGCGAGCATTTCGTGGTCCGGGCCCGTAACGCGGCGCTCGCGAAGCTCCTCGCCGAGGAGGCGGAAGTCGCCCTGCGGCGCGTCTCCCGGCTGGTCCTCGGAGGGCGGGCGTATCCCCACAGCGTCGAGATTCACGTCTGGCCGGACGCCGACTCCTACGCCGCCAACGCCCCCCAGGCCGCCCCGGAATGGTCCGGCGGCGCGTACAGCCTCACCAGCCGCAACGGGCTGCTGATCCGCCGGATCGACCTGACGCAGCTCGATGAGCAGGGACGGTTCGCGACTGTCATGCTGGATCGTGTGCTGCCCCACGAGATGTGCCACCTGGTGATGCGCGAGCTGTTCGGCGACGCCCCGAGCCCCCTGTTCCTCCAGGAAGGACTGGCGATGCTCGCCGAGGCCGAGCCCGACGCCGACCGCATCGTCCTCGCCGGCGCCGCGTTGACCGGGGGCGAGGGCATCCCCCTCAGCGACCTGCTGGTGATCGACCGCTACGACATCGAGAACCGGGCGATCTACTACGCCGAGTCCTACAGCCTGGTCTCGTTCCTTCGTCGGCGTCTGACGGCCGACCAGTTCGACGCCTTCCTCGCCCACGTCAAGAACGGGTGCACGACCGTCGACGCGCTCGAGCGGGCCCTCTACAGCCCGCCGGGCGAGGACTTCGCTCCGAAGCTCGCCGAAGCCTGGGCGGACGAGGCGGTCGCCCAGGCAGAGATGATCCGCGCCCTCCGCGGCGAGGACGCCCTGGCGACGAGCGACGGCACGAGGTGATCGGGCGGGGCTTGGCGCCCCCACGGACGGGCGCCCCTGCACCCCCGTTGGCGATGTACCCGCTTCCTCCCGCTGCGACCCTTACCGGAGACATCAGCATGCGACACACGACGCTCGGAAAGAGCAACCTGAACGTCTCGGCCGTCGGATTCGGCGGCATTCCGATCATGCGACTCACCGACGACGAGGCGGTCGCCGTCGTCCGGCGGTGCCTCGACCTGGGCGTGACGTTCATCGACACGGCCAGCGGGTACGGCGACAGCCAGAAGAAGATCGGCCGGGCGATCAAAGGGCGGCGCGACGGGCTGGTCCTGGCCACGAAGACCGGGCGGACCACCCGCGAAGAGGCGCTGGAGGACGTCGAGCGGTCCCGGCGCGAGATGGGCGTCGACGTGATCGACCTCTACCAGCTCCACGGCGTCTCCAGCCCGGACAAGTGGAAGAAGGTCTCCGCCCCCGGCGGCGCGCTGGAAGGCCTGCTGGAAGCCCGCGAGAAGGGGCACGTCGCCCACGTGGGCTACACCTCGCATAACCTGGACACCGCGCTGGAGCTGGCGACGTGCGACGTCTTCGAGACCGTGCAGTTCCCCTTCAACCTCGTCACGCGCGAGCCGGGCGAGCGGATGATCGCGGCCGCGCGGGAGCGGAACCTGGGCTTCATCGTCATGAAGCCGATGTGCGGCGGACAGTTCGACGACGCCGAGCTGGCGTTCAAGTTCCTCAACGACTATCCGGACCTGGTCCCGATCCCCGGCATCGAGCGGGCGGGCGAGATCGAGCAGATCGTCGAGCTCGTCGAATCGGGCGCGACGCTGACGGGCGACGACCGCGTCCGCGCCGACCGGATCGTCCAGCGCCTCGGCAAGCTGTTCTGCCGGCGGTGTGGATACTGCCAGCCCTGCCCGCAGGGGATTCCCATCACGACCGCGATGATCTTCGACAGCCTCGCCAAGCGCCTGCCGCCGGAGAAGGTCGCCGCCGGACCGGCGAAGCAGATCATCGGGAAGGTCCCGTTGTGCACGGACTGCGCGGCCTGCGAGACGAGCTGCCCGTACGACCTTCCGATCCGCGAGACGATCCGCGAATCGCTGGCCAAGGCACGGCGCCTCGCGGCGCGGTACGGGTAGAACTCGTTCGCCTCCCGGCGCCGTTCAGCGCTGCCCGACGGGGACGTACTCCCTGTCGAACGGTCCGGTGTAGACCGCCCGCGGCCGGAAGATCCGGTTGTTCTCGAGATACTCGACGATCCGCGCCGTCCACCCAGCGACGCGCGCGACGGCGAAGATCGGCGTGAACATCTCCGGCGGCACGCCCAGGCACGAGTAGACAATGCCCGAGTAGAAATCCACGTTCGGGAAGATGCCCTTCTCCTTGCCGAGCGTCTCGACGACCTCCCGCTCCAGCGCCCGGGCGGTGTCCAGCAGCGGCCCGGCCTGCGGGTGATCGGCGCCCAGATGCTCGGCGAGCGGTCCCAGGACGCGGGCCCGCGGATCGTACGCCTTGTACACGCGGTGCCCGAAGCCCATGATCTTGCGCTTCTCCGCACGGGCGGCGGCGTACCACGCCTTGACCGCGTCGGGCGATCCGATCTCGTTCAGCGTGTTGAGCACCTGCTCGTTCGCCCCGCCGTGCAGCGGCCCGTTCAGGGCGGCCACGCCCGAACCCACGGCGAAATAGATGTCCGACAGCGTCGAGGCGACCACCATCGAAGCGAACGTGCTGGCGTTCATGCCGTGGTCGGCGTGCAGGATCAGCGCGACGTCCATGATCCGCTCGTCCACGGGCGTCGGGCGCCGGCCGGTCATCATGTAAATCAGGTTCCCGGCGTGAGAGAGCTCCGCGTCGGGCTCGATCGGCATGTGCCCGGCGCGAATGCGGCGCACCGCGGCGGCGAGGGACGCGACGCCCGCCACCAGGTGGTACGCCGGCTCAAGCCCGGCAGGGTCCACCAGTTCCGGCTCCGCCTCGGCCGGGCGGGGACGCCCGTCACGGAACTCGTAGATCGCGTGCGACTCCCCGCGCGGCGGCGTCTCCATGGGGATCGAATCCTCGTCGGCGGCGATGGCGTCGCGCGTGGACGGGCGACCGGCCTCGCGGTCCGCCCAGGTCTGCTCCTGGCGCATCATGTTCGTGCCGATGCGGAGGGCGGCCATCGTGTTCATCTGCTCGACCGGGAAGCCCATCAGCAGGCGCTTCGTCCGGGGCACGTGGCGGTACTGGCGGAGCTTGGCCTGGTATTCGGTCAACTGTTCGGCCGTCGGCAGGTCGCCGTGGATCAGCAGGTAGGAGACTTCCTCGAACGTCGAGTACGCGCAGAGCTCGAAGATGTCGTACCCGCGGTAGATCAGCCAGCCCTTGCGCCCGTTGACGTAGCCGACCTTGCTCTCGCACGCGATCGCGCCCTCCAGGCCCGGACCGACGGTGCACTCGACCGGCCATTCGACCGGTCGGGTCAGCTCCGGCTCGGGCTCGGTCTGCACTTCCTCGCGGGCCTTGTCCCGCGCTTCGAGGATAACCTTCGTGATTTCCGGCGTCTGCTCGTGGATGGAGGACATCGATGTCACCTTACTTTTTCGGGAAGATCGAACGCCTGCGCGGCGCCCGACCCGATTCCGGGAGTACAACAGGATAGGTGGTTGACGGCGGCGCGTCAAAAACCCGCCGATCAACACGCTGCCGGCGTCGCCCCGTTCCTGGTTTCCGAACCCCGGTCCCGAACACCTCTGATCGGGCGCACACAGCGGACGTGACGGCTCGGGGGAACCGCCACGCCCGCTGTGGCGAAGGTGCTCCGAGTGGGTTGCCCGAGCCGGGTGCGTCTTCAACCGTGGCACGGCCCGGTACGCTGTGCAGAACAGGCTGAAAGCATGTTCCACCGCCACGCCAGGGCCGCTCAGAACATCCCGACGACGTTCCCGTCCTTGTCCAGGTCCACGTCCATGAAGGCGGGCCTGCTGGGCAGCCCGGGCATGGTGCGCATTGTGCCGCACAGCGGATAGAGGAAGCCCGCCCCGGCCGAGGCCCGAACCTCCTCGATCGGCACGGTGAATCCCTCGGGCACGCCCTTGAGCTGCGGGTCGTGCGAGAGGCTCAGGTGCGTCTTGGCCATGCAGATCGGCAGGTGACTCAGCCCCGCCTTCTCGTACGAGGCGATCTGGCGGTCCGCCTTCTCGCTGTAGGAGACGCCGTCGGCCTTGTAGACCTTCCGTGCGATCGTCTCGATCTTCTCCCTGATCGACAGGTCGTCCGGGTAGAGGAGCTTGAAGTCGGACGGCTGCTCGCAGGCGTCGACGACCGCCTCGGCGAGCTCGACGGCGCCCTGCCCGCCCTCGGCCCAGTGATTGGACATGACGGCCGCCGCGGCGCCCGCGTCAGCGGCTGCGCTGCGCGCCAGCTCCACCTCGGCGTCCGTGTCGTTCGGAAAGCGGTTGATCGCCACCACCACCGGAACGCCGTACATCTTCGCGATCTCGATGTTCCGCCGGAGGTTGCACACGCCCTTTTCGAGCAGACCGAGATTCTCCTCGACGTACTCGGCCGGGAGGGGCTTTCCGGGGGTAACCTTCGGCCCGCCGCCGTGCATCTTCAGCGCCCGGATCGTCCCGACCAGCACCACGCAGTCCGGGCGGAGCCCCGACACGCGGCACTTGATGTCGAAGAACTTCTCCATGCCGATGTCCGCGCCGAACCCCGACTCGGTGACGACGTAGTCGGCGAGCTTCAGGGCGATGCGGTCGGCGATGATCGAGCTGTTGCCCTGCGCGATGTTGGCGAACGGACCGGCGTGGACGAAGGCGGGCTGCCCTTCGAGCGTCTGCATCAGGTTCGGCTTGATGGCGTCCTTGAGCAGCACCATCATCGCGCCCGCGCAGCCGATGTCCTCGGCCGTCACGGGCTCGCCGGACGTGTTCAGGCCGATGATGATCCGCCCGAGGCGCTCGCGCATGTCCCGCTCGTCGGTCGCGAGGGCGAGAATCGCCATGACCTCCGACGCCACCGAGATGTCGAAGCCCGTCTCGCGATTCGGCCCGTCGATCCACTTGTCGCTCTTGCCGGTCTCGACGAACCGCAGCGCCGCGTCGTTGACGTCAACCACGCGCCGCCAGGTGATCGTCTCCGGGTCGATGTTCAGGCGCGGCAGCCCGGTTGCGGCCCACTTCTCGTCGTCCGCGTGGGCCTCGTGCTTGATTCGCGCGTCGATGGCGGCGGCCAGGAGATTGTTCGCGATGCTCACCGCGTGGATGTCGCCGGTGAGGTGGAGGTTGAACTCCTCCATGGGGATGACCTGGCTGTAGCCGCCGCCGGCC
>CAZADC010000132.1:0-8696 GCA_964483755.1 uncultured Planctomycetaceae bacterium
AGTCGGCGCTCTCGTCCAGCACGGCCGCATCGGCCAGGCCCGACGACACGACGTTCAGCAGCTCGCCCCCGCCCCGGACCGCGTAGGTCTTCAACCACCGCGGCCCGACGATCCGCTGCAGCGCCGGGCGCCAGGACTCGGCCTCGCCGGTCACCACCAGGGCGAGGGGGCTTCGTCTTTCGTTTACGGCGGCAACCATGACTGATCGGTGCGTCCGCTGGCGTTCCTTGCGTTGGCCGCACCACGGCGTCACGAAAGTGCGACCCGACCCGCATAAGAGCATGCAACCTTCATGCCGGGATACGTAAAGTAACCTCCTGCAATGGCTTAGCTGTCAAGCCCGCCGAGATTCGTCCTTCAATTCCTGCCGAAACGGTTGCCGTGGTCGCCGCCGACCTGCTCGTTTGGCAGGTCCGCCGGCGCGATCCCACGTCCGGGAAGGGGTTTGCGGACGGCTCCGGGCAGGGGTACTCTTGACATCATCGGATTTCCCGAGGAGCCCGCCATGGATTCCGCGGACATCTACTGGTTCTCCGGAACGGGCAATACGCTGCTGGTCGCCCGCGCGATGGCCGAGCGGTTCGAGTCGCTCGGCGTGGAAACGCGCCTTCGCGCGATCGAGCGGACCGATCCGACCAAGGTCGACACGGCCCGTACGCTGGGCATCGCCTGTCCCGTAGCCGCCCAGAGCACCTACCCGCCTGTGTGGGAGTTCGTCGAGCGCCTCCCGGAGACGGACGGGACCGGGGCGTTTCTCGTCGACACGCTGATGAAGTTCTCCGGGGGAATCCTCGGGCCGATGCGTCGGCGCCTGGAGGGTAAGGGCTACGCGCCGCTCGGGGCGCTCGAGATCGCGATGCCCAACAACTTCTTCCGCGGCAAGCCCGCCCCAGACGCCGACGCGCGCTGCATCGCCGCCGGACTGGACGCCGCCCGGCGCTTCGCCGAAGACCTGGTCGCCGGGCGGACCCGCTGGCCGCGCCCGAAGGGCTACGAGCGGTGGTTCGAGTGGTTCGCCCGGCAGACGTACTCGCACCGCGCCCTGGCCCACAAGCTGGTGTACGTGTCGGCCGATCCGGAGCGGTGTACGCGCTGCGGGCTGTGCGAGAAGCTCTGTCCGGTGGGCGCCATCGAGCGGACCGGAGAGGATGCCCCGGCTTTCGCCGACGAGTGCGTGCTCTGCATGCGGTGCTTCTCGTACTGCCCGGCGGAGGCGATTCTCCTCAGCGGCAAGGATTGCCACCGGCACCGCCCGCTGGCGGCGCGGGATTTCCTCACGAAATGACCCCGCAATACGGACAGACGTCGGACACGCGCAAGCGGGGGCGAAACGGAAACGCACGATTGCGGGATTTTCTTTCTTGACTTCAGCCCGGCTTGGGCGCGATGATATGGTCTGTACACCGGTACGCGGAAACACAGTGAAGCGTTTCACACCGCAACGCCGGTCCCGCGGAGGCAGGCGGGTTGTCAGCAGGATTGCAGCAGGTTGCGTATCTTGGAAAGCTTCTCGGGGCACATTGAGTCGTTCGCATCACGTCTCCCGGCGGCATCTTCCCTGACGCTGAGTTCTTGCGCATCCTCATTCTGCCTGAGCATAAGGAGCTGGTTATGGTCAGCGGTAAGGTGAAGTGGTTCAATGACGCCAAGGGTTACGGTTTCGTGACCTCCGACGACGGCACCGACGCCTTCGTGCATCACAGCGACATCGAAGGCGAAGGCTTCAAGACGCTCACCGAGGGTGAAGGCGTCGAGTTCGAGATGACCGAAGGCCCGAAGGGCCCGAAGGCCATCAACGTCCGTCGCCTCGGCTAGACAAGCGCCGAACAGACAGACACGAGGCGCCGTCCATTGCGGGCGGCGCCTTTTTTGCGCCCGCACCGCGGCCGTCGTCGGCAAGCGCAGGCCGCCGCGTATCTCAGCGCAGAACCGGACCCCTCCAACAAGAACCAGACCGGCGCCCTGACCACGCCGGTCCGGCGAACTTGCCGCTCAGGGCGACGCGTGCCGGAGGACCTCGCGGGAGTACGCTGCCGTCGACTTCGGCGCGTGGCGGCGGACGAGCTCTCGCGGCGGCAGGTCCGGGTGGGCGGCGCGAAGGCGGGCGATTCTCGTCGGTCCGGCGTGGTAGGCCGCGAGGGCGAGGACCGCGTCGCCGTCGAAACGGTCGAGCATCTCGCGCAGGTAGGCGGTGCCGACCGCGACGTTGTACTCGGGGTCGTCCAGGTCCCCGGGCGGCAGGTCGTATCGCCCGCGCACCTCCCGCTCTGCGATCGGCATGATCTGCATGAGCCCGCGGGCCCCCTTCGCGGAGACCGCGCCCGCGTCGCCGCCGCTCTCGGCCCGGACGATCGCCCGCACGAGCCCGAACGGCAGGTCCCGCTCGTCGGCGTAGCGGCGGATCAGCCCGGCGTGGGATTCGACGCGGCGATCGACGGCCGATTCGTGCCGCCAGATAAGCAGTTCGTACGCCGCGTAGCCCCACCCCGCGACCAGCGCAGCCGCCAGGGTGGCCCACAGCCACTTGTATCGCATAAGGCGTCTCATCCGCGTCGCAGACAACAAGGAACCTCTCCTGGTGGGATTCTCTCCGACGGTCGGCAACTGTACCGGACGCGGGGCATGTCGCCAACGCGAAATCAGCGGGGGTGGAGCGTGCACGCCGTGACACGGGGAAATCGCCCATTGCACTGTTGACCGGAGCCCGAAGCGCGGTAGCATAGCGTCGGTTCGGATCCGCGGACGGCCGGGCCCGGCTGCCCCCGTCCGCAGCGCCTCAGGCACTCGCTCGCAATTCTGCCGGCGCGGCAGGAGAGGAACAAGGGAGCACGCTATGTCAACGAATCACTGCGCCGCGTCGGGCACGACCCGCCCGGTTCTGGAGACTCTCGAACCGCGCCTTCTGCTGAGCACGATCGAAGGCACGATAACGGACCACGCAACGTCGGCGCCGCTGGCGAATGTCGACGTACAGCTTTACGAGGGCGAGCTGCCCGACCAGGCCGGTCCGGAGGCGTGGTCGTACGTCGCCAGCGCCTGGACGGACACCTCGGGCTATTTCAACTTCTCCGGGCTCGACCCGCAGAACTACCGCGTCCGCGTGTACGAAGGGCAGCAATCGGACGGCAGGCACTACATCGGCGCCAACGCCTACGACGTCTTCGCCGACCCGAGCACAGGGGGCAGCGCCGATCTGTCGCTGCGCGAGGCGGGCCTCATCTACGGGTACGTGACCGACGAATTCGGCAACCCGCTCCACGGCGTAGAGGTGATCTGCGACGCCCCCTATACGTTCGATGACGACTTCGGCTGGCACACCGACACCACCGATGCGGCGGGACGCTACGAATTCTGGAAGCTGGCGACCGACCAGACATTCTATCCGGTGAAGATCGGGCGGGCCGTCTCGTTCGGCTCGTCCTACGACGTCTTCGGCACCGACGACGTCAACGCCATGAACGCCCTGACGCCGGACACCCATCCGGTCCAGCTCGGCTTCGAGCATCTCGGCGGCGGCGCCGGAACGCTGACCGTGCCGGCCAATTCGTACTCCTATTACGTCGTCTGGGCCGAGGGAGACAATCACGTGTCCGTCGACGCGGTCGAGTTCGACACGGGCATGTTCTGGGACGGCGGATCGTGGTGGACCGGCGGGTCCGTGACGAGCGTGTACGACATGCAGTACGCGCCGGACGGATACTCGACACAGTTCGGCCAGCCGGGTCGCAACTCCTTCGTCGGCTTCGCGGCGCCCTACGACCCGGTCGAGATCACGGTGTACGCCCTGGACGAAGGCCTGCCGAGCCAGCCCACGCCGTGGGCGCCGCAGGTCAGCACGGCGCTCTACCCCGCCGATCCGCTGGGCACGCCCGGTCCGGACTTCCAGCTCGAGCCCGGCTCCTGGCTCGAGGGACAGGTGATTGCCGAGGGGTACGGGCCGCTGGCGAACCAGTGGGACGTCCTCGAACCGTGGATCGGCCTGGACAACGGGATCTACGAGGACCCGAACATCGGCACCGACGCCGACGGGTGGTGGCGCGTGCCGATCCCCGCCGACACGCCGTCCTACCTCTACACCGCCGGGTGGGAGACACAGGCCTGGGAGTACGAGGGGCAGCACTACTCCTGGGGCTCGCGCCTGCTCGGGCCCTACGAGGTCGCCGCCGGGGACTCCCTGACGGTGGACCCGCTGGTCGTTCCCCCGGCCGCGACGATCACCGGTCAGGTGACCGACATGGCCGGCAATCCGCTGGCGGGCGTCGAGATCGGCGCGTTCGGGTCGGACACGCAGGGCGGGGAGATCGACATCGAGGTTGACGAAGGCGTGGTGACCGACGCCTCGGGCTTCTACACGTTCGACTTCTGCCCCGCCGGGACGGTGTACATCGAGGGCTTCTTCGACGGGCGGCTCTTCCACAGCCCGGGCATGGAGGTCGCGCCTGGCGGCGCCCTTGCCTACGACTTCGTGCTGGACGAGGACGGGTTCACGGTGAACGGCGCCGTGGTGAATTACGGCGATCTGCGGGCCGCAACGCTGCCGATCGAGATCATCGATTACGAGGGCTACGGCGACCTGCCTGAGGACGTCGGCGTTTTCGCGTATGACACGGACACGCCCTGGACACTCGATGACTACCTCGACCCCCGGCGTCGCTTCACGGCCGACGTGGACGTACGCGGAGCATTCGACGATTACTTCGCACCCGCGCCCTGGACGCCCGGCTCCTACAGCCTTCGCCTGCCGGCGGGCAACCAGACGCTTGTATCCTACGTGTCGTACACAGCCCCGTTCGGCGGCGGCTGGTTTGTCAAATTCAGCGACCCGATCTTCGTCAGCGGCGCCGGCGGAGACGCAGTCGACAACGCCGATGCCTTGATCCCCACCGGCGAAGGCGTCCTCTTCGGCTCGGTGGTGCTGGACGAGAGCCTGCAGGGCGAAGTCCCCTGCGACTCCATACGCATCTACCTGGTTCCCGAGGATCAGGCGGTTGGCGGAGACGTCTATCCGGACCCCCTCGCCGGGCCCGTCGACGGCTTGGGCTCGGAGCTCTTCAACGGCCCGGGACGCGCCCTGCTGACCCCCGGACCGGACGGCATCTTCATCGCAACAGATCTGCCCGAGGGCTCCTATCGTCTCTACGGCTACGCCCCCGGCGCCATGCCGTACATCTCCGAACCGTTCGACCTGGCGGAAATACCCTTCCAAAACGTCTTCTTCATGCCCGGCAGCGTTCAGATCGTCGCACACGAGGCCGGCCGGCCGGCCGACGACCGCTTCATCGGCTGGGGCCCCCAGCCGGTCGGCACGTCCACCACGCCCGGCACGTTCGAGGTCACCAATCTCGGCGGCGAAGTGCTCCAGATTTCCGACGCCCAACTGCTGGGTGCGAACGCCGGCGACTACGACGTCACGATCCGCCGTCCCGACGGGACGATCGAGTCGACGCTGCCGATCAACATCCAGCCGCTCGAGACCTGGACGATCGACGTCGTCTTCACGGCGTCGGACGTCGGGCTGCGTTCGGCCTACATCCAGCTCGACACCAACGACCCGGCCGAGCCCGGCGTCCGACTCGACCTCGGCGGCGTGGGCGGCGATCCGGAGATCGTCGTCACCGACAGCGTTCTTCCGGACGCTGACCTGTCCGTGGACTTCGGCGACGTGCTGCTCGGCGGGGCGGCGACGCAGACGGTCACTATCGACAACGCCGGCGACTGGCAGTTCACGCTCATCACCCCGTCCATCGCCGCGGGCGACGCCGCCGCCTTCTCGCTCGAGCTCTACGACCCGACAGGCGCGCCGGCCCCGGCGGGCGGCCAGTACGCCGTCGAGCCCGGCGAGCCGTGGACGCTCGATGTCACCTTCCAGCCGCAGGCGCCCGTTGCCCACTGGGCGCAGCTCGAACTCGCCAGCAGCGACAGCGACAACCCGTTCGTCTACGTGGACCTGGTCGCCAACGGCGCCGCCCCGCCGCCGGACCTGTCGGTGACCGACAGCACGGCCCCCAACGACGACCGGTCGCTGGTGTTTCCACCGATCGACGTGGGACAGACCAGCGCGCAGCGCGCCTTCGATCTGTCGAATGTCGCCCCGGCCGGCGCGACGGAGTTGTGGATAAACAGCGATCAGCTCGCCGGACCGGACCTGAGCGACTTCACGGTCAATTTCGTCGACGAGTCGATGTATCCCGTCGTCGCCCCTTTCCCCATAGCGCCCCAGACGACCTCCCACGTCCTCGTGCAGTTCCATCCGCAGACTCCGGGCGAGAAGGAAGCCTGGATCACGCTGGGAACCAACGACCCGGACGACGCCACCGTCACGCTGGCGCTGGCCGGCACGGGGGTGGGCGAGACCATCGACGTGCTCGCCCCGGCCGACGGGAATCGCTGGTTCTTCGGACAGCCCGCCGCCCGGGTCGCATGGGACGGCGGAGTGCCCGGCGACGTGGCCGTTGAGCTGTACTACGAGGGCGAGTACTACGACACGATCATCGAAGGCACGCCCAATGACGGGGCCGAGACGCTCGCGAACGCGGTGAACCCCGCCTGGGAGCCCGGCGACGCCTACCAGGTGAAGGTGATCGACTCCGACGGGAACTTCGGCTGGTCGGACCCGTTCAGCATCGCCCTGCCGCAGGTGATCAACCTCATGTGGGGCGAGCCCGTGCCGTGGGCGATCGAGCGGAAGGTCAACGCATTCGGAGGCCTGCACTACGATCACACCGAAGGCGCCATGCCGGCCGCGGACGTCCCCGAGCACCGCCGCGACGAGATCCGCAACTCCGTGCAGGCGATCTTCCACGCCGCCGGAATCGACGGCGTATTCCTCACGAACACCCCGGCCGTGCAGGGCTCGCGCCTCTACTTCACCCAGCCGCCCGCCAAGGACTGGAAGCTGCTGGGCATGCCGTCCGAGCCGATCGACCGGTTCAACCGGGACCCGGACGACGAGGCCGCGGTCTTCCTCACCGGCGATCCGCTGATCGACGTGGAGGTCATCGCCCACGAGATCGCCCACCTGCTGGGCGTGAGGCACGTGAACCCCGGCGGCGCGGACCCGCGGAACGCGGCGGTCATGGACCAGGAGCTCAACCCCGACGCCATTCCCGTGTTCACCGAGGGCGTCACCCCGCTGTTCGAGCCGCGCTGCGACGGCACGCACAACCCGGTCTACCACCTGGAGCGGTACGTCGACGGCACGCCCGACTTCGAGCTGTTCGCCGACGGCATCCTGCCGGGAAGCTGGGACGCCGAGAACGGGGCCGGGCTGCCGGTGTCGTTCGACTTCGCCGACAACCCGACGCTGCTGTACGACGTGCGCGTCTACGCCGGCTACGGCCTGCCGCACACCATGCGCGTGGTGGGCTCGTACGACACGATCACGGCCGAGGGGCTGGGCGGCAGCGAGTTCCTCCTCCAGCCGGGCGAGACGCTCCGCCTCGTAGGCGGGACGCAGGACGACGGGCTCTGGGACGTGGTCGCCGCCACGGGGGACCCGATGAACGTGAACAACCAGCTCCTGACGGGCGGCTTTCCGCTGAACGTGACGCTCTACCAGCGGACGGCGGACGACGTGATCGAGCTCGGCGACGGCACCGTGGCGCCCGTCCTGCTGCCGGACCTCGCCTCCGTGCGCAGCTACGGCAGGATGTCCGGCGGCGTGCAGACGTTCGGCGCCCTCCCGGGCCGGGCGACGACGACTACGCTGGCCGCCCCGGTGGCGGCGCCGGCGAGCGAGCTGGACTTCGCGGTCGTCGAGGCGCCGGCGCACGGTCGGCTGGCGGAGATGGGTCCGGGCAGCTACGTGTATGTGCCCGACGTGGGCTACGCCGGACCGGACGCCTTCACGTATACGTATGAGCCCGGCGGTGAACGCGTGGACGTGCGGCTGGACGTAGGCGCAGCCGTGCCGCTCGACGGCAAGGGGAAGCTCACGTACGTCGACGCCGCCGGCGACAAGGTGAAGGTCAAGGTCAAGGGCGGCGAGGCGACGGCCTGGTTCGCCGATCACGACCGCGAGCGGCTCATGCGCCTGCTCGTCAAGGACGCCGGCGACCGGACGAAGATCAAGATCACCGGCGGCGGCGAGACGGAGCTCGGCGACGTCGAGATCCTCGGCTCGGCGAAGAAGGTCACGGTCAGGAAGGCCAAGCTCACCGGACGCCTCAGTGCGACCGGCGCCGTGGACAAGCTCAAGCTCGACGACGCCCGCGACGCGGAGGTCGTGGTCCTCGGCGACGGCGACGCGGAGATGAAGGTCGCCCTCGGCGACGTGACCGACCTGCGGCTCGTGACGGCCGGGACGGTCGGGAAGATCAAGGCCGGCGCGTGGAAGGACACCGACGGCGACGCCGACGTCCTCGCCGCGGCCGGCGGGATCGGGAAGCTGAAGATCGACGGCGACGGCCCGGCGGTGATTCCGGCGGCGCAGACGGCGTCGATCCTGCCCGACGATCCGGCCGATAAGAGCAACCGGGCGGGCGACCTGGATATCGACGACCTGCTCGCACCGCTGGACGTATAAAAGAGACTGACTTCGCGCCGCCCGACAACCCCGGGCGGCCGCGATACGGAGACGACGCCATGCGAATCCTGACAATCCTCGCCGTCATCGCCTGCCTGACCGCGACGGGTCTTGCCCAACGAGGCGAGAATGTCCGGCCGGAAGCCCCCCCCGCCGAGGCCGCCGACGCGAG
>CAZADC010000133.1:0-8688 GCA_964483755.1 uncultured Planctomycetaceae bacterium
ACGTTCACCGCGACGCGGGCCTCGCCGTCAGTCGAGGCGGTCACCTTGAGCAGGCGGCGGGACCCATCGCTGCGCCGCATCGCCTCGACGCCGTTTCGCATGAGGTTCAGCAGGACCTGCTGGATCTGGATCCGGTCGACCAGGACCGGCGGCAGGTCGCGGGGGACGTCCACGCGCAGGTCCACCTCGCCCTCCCGCAGCTCACTGGCCAGCAGATCCATTACCTCCTCGGTCAGGCGGTGCAGGTCGGCGGCCGCCTTGTTGGGGGCGCTCTTGGAGACGAACGACCGCAGGCGGTGTATGATGCGCCCCGCGCGCCGGGCCTGGCGGGACATCTCCTCCATGGCCTGGCGCATCTGTTCCGGACCGGTGTCGGACTGATCCAGCATTCGCTGGCAGCCCTCGGCGTAGGAGGCGATGGCGCCGAGGGGCTGGTTCAGCTCATGGGCGAGCCCGGCCGCCATCTCTCCCATCGTGCTGACGCGCGCGACGTGGGCGAGCTGCTCGCGGTGGCGCCGCTCCATCTCCTCTGCGCGGTGCCGCTCCGCGATTTCCTCCTGGAGCTGGTCGTTGGCCTGCTCCAGATCGGCCGTTCTCTCGCGGACCCGCTCGGCGAGCTCATCGCGCGCGTGCCGGAGGGACTTCTGCGTCGCGGCGAGCTCGGAGACGCGGCAGCTCAGCGACCACATTCCCCATGCCATGCCGAGGGTGAGCCCGACGCAGAGCAGTGCCAGCGCGGCGAGCCCGAGCCCCCAGAATCCGGAGCCGTACCGTTCGAGTGTCAGCTCCACGCTGCCCGGGGGCGAGAGGGGAACGCGGGCGACGAGGCGCGGATCGGTCTCGTCCCCGCGGGGCAGCGCCGCCACGCGGGCGCCGTCGGCGGCGACGATGCTCACGCGGTGGTTCCGGATCACCTCGCGGGGCAGGGCGTTGCGCAGGATGCCTTGGAGCGAGTAGAGCGCGGCGAAGGTCCCCACGAACTCGCCGCTCCGGTAGACGGGCACGTGCAGCTCCAGGCCGGTGTCGCCCTCGACGGTGACAAAGGGTTCGCTCCAGGCCGGCTGGTGGGTTTCGCGGGCGCGCAGAAACGTCTCCATCGGCTCGCCTCCGGACAGACGTCGGACGGCCGCCGGCTGGTCCGCGCGAGGCGCCGCCCACAGCACCTCGCCGTCGACTCCGACGTGCATGGCCCGGCGGATTTCCGGATGGTCCGTGATGTATCCCCAGACGCGGCGGGCGAACAGCTCCTCATCGATCGCCCTGCGGGAGAGGTCGTCGGCGAGCATCTCCAGGTAGGCCCGTCCTGCGTCGAGATGATCCTCGACCGCTTCGCGCGCCGTGTTGGACTGATTGGACAGGTCGCTGCGCTCCTGGCGCATCCACCGGGAGTGGAGCATCCAGAGCAGCCCGCCGAGCACCACGCAGAACGCGGCCGCCAGGGCCGCCGGGCCGAACCAGGCCCTTCCGGCGCGCCCACGGACGGCGGCCCGGTCCCCGGGATGTTCGGGACGATTGTCCATTACGGCAGGACGTCCAGCCTCTGGAAGTAATCGCGAAGCTCCGCGGCCGTGGGCGCCTCGGCGTCGATCGGGCGGTCCGCCTCGACGTCAGCCGTGTCGACCCATGACACGGATCCCTCGCCGTAGAGGCGATTATACCCCTTGCCGGCGTGCGGCGCGAGCACGGTTTCGCTGAACGGTCCGGACCCGCGCCACCCGTCGACCCCGATGAAGTCGGTGTAGATGACCTTGTTGGCGTGGTTGATCAGCATCCAGCGCGGCGCCGGGCGCCCCGCCTGGTAACGACATCGCGCGGCGAAGGAGGAGTTCATCCGCTCCGGCGGTCCGGGCGTGGCGGGGATCGGCGGCCCGTGTCCGTGCGCCCAGGGGGGCGGGCCGTGCCAGCGGTTGCCGGGCGCGTCGTGGGCGAGCGACGGCGTGTGGTCGGCGTCGTGGGAGGGGCAGTAGAAGCTCGCGGGGTTCTCGACATAGCCGGTCAGCAGCCCGAGATTCACGTACAGCCCGTACTCGTCATTCTTCTTATGGCGCATTGCGAACGTGTCGAAGACGACGTCCCCCCTCGCGTAGTGCGTCGGAAGCGTTCCGCGAGTGTCGAGCGCGTAGGCGCTCGTGCCCAGTCCGACGTTTCGCAGGGAGGCGGCGCAGGCGACGCGGATGTTTCGTTCCCGCACGCCCAGGACCGTCGGGATTGCGATGGCGGCCGCGATGCCGACGATCGCAACGACGACGATCAGCTCGATCATCGTAAAGCCGGTCCGCCGGGACGCTGCTCCGTCCGCCGCCGCTTCCATCACAAGATGAAGTGACCTGTCACCCATGCTGTATGAAACCACGGCCTCTTGTCGGGATGTGCGCGACCCGCCGGGCAGGTTGTATGCTTTCTGCGTCCGGGCGCTCGTCGTGGTGCGACGCTCCCTCCACAACGGATTCGCACTGAAAAACGTGAGCCGCCGCGCCGCTGCGCTGCGGGCGGACGCACGGAGCCCGACAGCCGCCATCGGGCGCCGGTCGCCTCTGCCCATCGAAACCCTCGCCAGGCGTTGGAAGGCCTGTGCGTCGTCTGCACGACGTTGGCCGGGCTCCGACCGGCGGCGCGACGACTCTTCAGGGCGCGTCGGCCCGGCCAGGTGAGCCGGACGCGCCGGATTCGCCTGCCCCCGTCATTCGGGACCGGGGCACGTGTCCACGAACATTAGGACATCCGTTGCGTGTATAGTACGCGACGCAACCAGTCATCGCGATGGGGGTTTTCCCACGCCCGCAGGGCTGCGCGTGATACGGATCGTCTGCGGGTTGCGGGTCCGCGCGGCGCCCCTGGACTTGGAAGGACGCCCCGCTCTGCCCCCGTGAGGCCGCTCAGAGATCGCGCATCGCTTCGCGGACGCGGCGCCAGTAGCGGAGCGTCTTGCGCTCCCGGGCGCCGTCGGGTCCTCCGTTGTGCACACGGGCAAGCGTCTGCAGGTCGCCCCGCTCCAGTGCGGCCGGGCAGTACCGACGCCAGTAGCCCAGGATGACCCGCCGTGACGCCCACGGCGACCAGACGTCGCGCCAGTAACGGCTGCGCCTGCCGCCGCCGTCCACCCAGTAGGGCAGGGATATCTGGTACGGGCCGCGGGACCGACCGCCGTCGCCGACGGCGCGGTTGTCCCCGCGGGATTCGACGTGCCGCATGGCGGCGAGGAGATCGCTCAGGTCGGGGCGGTCGCGCTCGGTCGGCTCCCCGGTCCCAGGCGCGGCGTCGGAGGGCGCAACCGTCCGCCGCTCGCTTCCGGGCTCCGCGGACCCGGCGGCGGGCTCGGACGACGGCTCGGTCGCGTCCGGTTCGGCTTGGGCGCCCGGACGTGCGTCGATCGTCTTCGCCGCCGGTGCGTCCTCACGCTGAGACGGCGTCGGCAGGGCGGGGGCGTCGCCGCGCGCAGGCGATGCGTTCCCGTCGGCGGCGCAGGTGTCCGCCTCTTCGGCGGGGAGCATGGCCGCGGCGGGTTGCGACACGTGACGTCCACGCTCGTCGGTCCGGCCCAGCAGGAGAAGGGCGACGAACGCCACGGCGGTGACGGCGGCCGTCGCCTGGGCGAAGCGGACCATCAACCGGGCCTGCTGCGCGCGGTCGCGGCGCTTCGCCGATGAAGGGTCCGGTCGGTTGACTGATGCGGGGTCAGGCACGTTGTGCTCTCCGGGCGGCGAGCGAACCTCCGTGCGGTCCGGCCCGCCGAACTTCCCTGGACAGGCCTCCGTGCCTGTGATGCGTCGCTGCCGCTCCGCCGCGCCCGCGGGGTTTGCCGATGCTCCACGACCACAACCGGCCGGCAGATAACGGGAACGTCCGCGGAACTGCGGAAAGAACAGGACGGAATCTTAACCGATCATCTCCGTCGCGCGCGGGAAAAATCCGGAAAATCTGATCGCGCGGTCGCCGGCGACTCCGGCCGACGGGTCTGCTAGGATGGACGGACGCCCGAACCCGCGAAGTGAGATTATCGAAAGGAGATGAACGATGCCGAGAATGCTCGTCTGCTACTACTCCCGCACGAGGCACACGCAGCACATGGCCGAGGAGATCGGCCGCGCGGCCGGGGAGGCCGACGGCGTCGACGTCGACGTTCGGACGGTTGCCGAGGTCAGCCCGTCGGACCTGGTCGGCTACCACGCCATCGTCATGGGCTCGCCGGCGTACTACGGCACGATGGCGGCCGAGCTGAAGAAGCTGCTGGACGAGTCCATCGCCTTCCACGGACAGCTCGACGGCAAGGTCGGCGGGGCGTTCGCCTCCAGCGCCAACGTCGGCGGCGGCAACGAGACGACGATCATGGACATCCTCAAGGCGCTGCTGATCCACGGGATGATCGTCCAGGGTACGCCGTCCGGCGACCACTACGGGCCCGTGTCGATCGGCGACGTCGACCAGCGGTCGCGCCGGCAGTGCGCCGAGTACGGGCGGCTGATCGCCGGACTGACGATGCGGCTTCACGGCTGAGCGGTTTGCCGCAGGCGCGGGCCTTCGGCCGGGCGGGGGTGTTGAAGGATCAGGGCGGTCCGCGATGGCACGGTCCGCGGTGGCACAGTCTTTCAGGCTGTGCGGAACCGGTCTGCGGTGGCACAGTCTTTCAGGCTGTGCGGAACCGGATGACGGCCGGGCGCACTGGACCAGGACGGGAACACGACGGCACCAGACGAACGGAAGGTCTATGAGCGGTGCGATCCGACGTCAGACGGCGCTCGCGGTCATCGGCGCGCTTGTCGCGCTCGGCGCGGCGGCAATTCCGGCCGGGGCGGACGACGCCCCTATTCCCGTCATCTACGACACCGACATCGGCGAGGACATCGACGACACCTGGGCGCTGTGCATGCTGCTCAACTCGCCGGAGCTGGATCTCAAGCTCGTGACGATCAACTTCGGGCACGCCCGCGCCAAGGTCCCCACGGTGGCGAAGATTCTTACCGAGATGGGACGGACCGACGTGCCGATCGCGGTCGGGCGGGGCACGGGGCGATGGAAGCCCAAGTACCACGCCTGGTCGAAGGACTTCGACATGTCCGCCTACGAGGGCGAGGTCTACAAGGACGGCGTGCGGAAGATCGTCCAGGCGATCGCGGCCGACCGGACCGGGCGGATGAAGCTCATCGCCGTCGGCCCGCTTCAGAACGTGGCGGCCGCGCTGAAACAGGAGCCGCGGATCGCCCCGCGCGTCGAGCTGGTGGTGATGGGCGGGAGCGTCCGCAAGGGCTACGGCGGCAGGGACGAGCCGACAGCCGAGAGCAACATCCGCTGCGGGATCGGCCCGGCCAAGATAGTGTTCCGCGCGCCGTGGAAGAGGTTCACGCTCGCGCCGACCGACACGGCCGGGCTCATCCGGCTCGACGGCGAGCGGTACCGCTGGGTCTGTGAGAGCGACGCCCCGGCGGCGAAGGTCTGCATCGGGGCGTACAAGGTGTACGCCGGCGGGCGGGGCAGACACGACCCGCGCGTGGCGAGCTCGACGCTGTACGACACGCTGGCGATCCAGCTCGCGTGGTCCGACGAGTACGTGAAGATCGAGGAGCTGGGCCTGCGCGTGACGGACAAGGGGATCACGGCGATTGACGAGGACGCTCGGACGATCCACGTCGCCACCGAGTGGAAGGACAAGGACGCCTTCGAGGACATGCTGGTCCGGCGGATCACGGGGACGACGCCCGACGAGGGCGAGCCGCTGGAGGTGGCGGAGGCGACCGCCAGCGAGAACGCCGCCCAGGCGGGCAAGGTCGTCGACGGCGACGCGACGATCCGCTCGCGATGGATGGCGAAGACGCAGGAGAAGGAGCAGTGGCTGGAGTTCCGGCTGGACCGCGCCGCCGAGCTGCGGTCCGTCGAGATCGCCTTCTCGCACGGGCACGTCTGGCGGGAGAAGTTCGAGGTCCGCGTGTCGAACGACGGCGAGACGTGGGGCACGGTGCTGGAGGCGACGAGCTCCGGCGAGACGCGGGACTTCGAGTCGTTCAAGGTGGAGCCCGTGCGGACGCGTCGCGTGCGCCTCGTGCTCAAGGGACACGGCACGTGGCATCCGACGATGGTCAGCGAGGTACGCCTGTGCGGGCGGCCGGAGCGGGCGGGCGAAGCCCGCTGACCGGAAACGCGGTGTCCTTGGACGCGGCGTCCCGGCAAGGCCGCCGCGCTTGGTGAAGGAAGGCCGCCGCGCCTGGTGAGGCAAGGCCGCCGTGCTTGGTGAGGGAAGGCTGCCGCACCTGGTGAGGCAAGACCGCCGCGCTTGGTGAGGCAAGGTCGCTGCGCTTGCTGATCCACTGTCGCCCGCCGCACCTTGCACGCGCGAGCTTGCGGCGGTATCACTGTTTCCAGGCGAGGCCGGACACGCCGGCCAGCAGCGAACCCAGCGAGGTGACGAACATGGTAACGGCCTTCATTCTCATCAACGCTGAGCGGGCCCGCATTGCCGGCGCCGCCCAGGAGATTCTCCAGCTCGACGGCGTCGCGGAGGTGTACAGCGTCGCGGGCGACTACGACCTGGTCGCCGTCGCGCGGGTCGCCGAGAACGATCAGCTCGCCCGCCTGGTCACCGAGGACCTGATCGGCGTCGAGGGGCTCACGCGGACGCAGACGCTCATCGCCTTCCGCCAGTACAGCCGCTACGACCTGGAGCGGATGTTCGCCCTCGGCGAGCAGAGTTGATCGTCGCGTCCGACGGTTCGCAGTCGGCGGGCGGGCAACGTCTCCAGCCGCACAGCAGACGAGGGAGCCAACCGAACATGCAGAGCGATTTTCAGGTAACCCGGATTTCCCGCGGCGAGCGCCCTTCGGTTCACCGCTACTACGACATTCCCGTCGAGGAGCCCGGCGGGACGCGCGTGATGTACTTCGAGTTCGACGAGGATCGGATCCCGGGTCCGGGCTCGCTGATCGTCGCCCAGGGCGACGGATCGAGCGCTCACGCCGTCGCCCGGTGCGAGGAGGCGATCGGGCACGTCGGCGGCAACGGCACGTGGGTCGGGCCGGGGCGCATCGCCTTCTCCCCGCGCCAGCAGAGCGAGGCGGGGGCGATCATCCGCGACCTCGACGGCGGGCGCGAGCAGGTTCTCGACGCCGACGTCCGCAGCTTCCACCCGCCCACGGGGCGCGGCGTCCTGCTCGGCGACAGCGGATACGCCCAGGCCGACCGCTACGCCGGGCGCCAGCGGCTCAGCCGGTGGGACGCCGGGACGGGCGAGGTGACCCCGCTGCTCACCGCGGCGCAGGCCCACGCGCTGCACCCCGAGCGCGACCGCTTCGACGCGGCGAAGACGAACTTCCAGAACCCCAAGTTCAGTCCCGACGGCGCCCGCATCTTCACCGTGTTCGGCACCGAGGTGTACCGCAAGTCGGCGCCGGACCCGGACTACCCGCGGATCAAGTCGCTGATCGTCTTCGACGCCGACGGCGGAAACGCCCGCTATCTCGGCGAGTTCGGCCATCACCCGATGTGGATGCCGGACGGGTCGGCGATTCTCGCCTACGTCCGCCGCGACGGCGGGCAGGACCTGATGCTCTACCCCGCCGACGGCGGCGAGCCGGAGATGCTGCTGGCCGACGCGCCGGGCGTCCACGGCACGCTGGACCGCGCGGGCGAGCGGCTGATCACCGACGAGATGGACCCGGCCGCCGGTCAGGCGAAAGTCACGCTGCTCGACGTCGCCAGCGGCGAGCGGACGACCCTCGCGGGCGGGCGGCACGGGAAGACCGACCACGTGACCGGAACCCACCCGCATCCGCAGTGGTCGCGGGACGAGACACGGGTGTTCTTCAACATGGCCGACACGGGCATTCCGCAGTTCTACGCGGTCCGGCTGTGAGGGCGGCGAGCTGAACGGCGCCGGCGACGGCCGGACGACGAGGAATCACGGACGATTTCGGGAGACGGCACGGATGCTGAAGACGATCATCGTCATCGAGCTGCTCGTCCTGGCGGGCGCGGGGTTGTGGCTGGCGGTCCGGAATCCCGAGGGGGCTTCGAACGCCGCCCCGACCGGTCGCGCCGCCGCGGCGCGTGACGAATCCGGCGGTTCGCCCGCCATCGACCTGACGCGCGTGGACCTGCCGGAGCTGACCGATCCGTCGCTTGTGGTGGACAAGTCGCGCCTCATGCTGACCGTGCTCGACGCCGGGCGGCCGGTCAAGCGGTACCGCGTCGCGGTCGGGGGCGGCGACGGCGACAAGGTCCGCGAGGGCGACCGCCGCACGCCGGAGGGGGAGTTCTACGTCTGCGTGAAGAACCCGCAGTCGCAGTACGTCCTGTCGCTGGGGCTGAGCTACCCGGACGCCGCGGACGCGCGGCGCGGGCTCGAGGACGGGCTGATCTCGGCGCGCGACTACCACCGCATTGCCGAGGCGATCCGCCGGAGGCGCCACCCGCCGTGGGACACGCCGCTGGGCGGGGAGATCATGATTCACGGCGCCCGCAACGGTCGGGACGCGACGGCCGGATGCATCGCGCTGGACGATGACGACATCCGCGAGCTCTACCCGAGGATCGACGTCGGCACGCCGGTGCGGATCGTGCGCTGACCGACGCTACTCCAGCGCCTTGTCGATGGCCGCCCGGTATACCATCTCGGGCATCTGCCCGGTCCATTCCTCCAGCAGCTTGCCGTCGTTGAAGAGGATCACGGTGGGGATGCCGCGGACCTGGTATCGCATCGC
>CAZADC010000134.1:0-8631 GCA_964483755.1 uncultured Planctomycetaceae bacterium
GACGCCGAGAACAATCTCCTGGCGGATGCGCATCTCCTGGTCGCCGCCGTAGAGCTGGGCGGTGACGTGCCGGTCCTCGGGCGAGTTGTCCGGCACGTTGGTGTCCAGCAGGAACAGGCGAATCCGACCGACCCGAACCTCCCAGACCTGCGCCTTCATCTGCCGGCCGGGCATGTCCACGCTGATGGTGACCGGCGAGCCGTCCGCACCCAGCACCGGCCGGACCGGCATGTTGTGGAAGTCGTTGCGCGGAAACAGCTCGAGCTGCCACCCGTCGGCGTTGAGACGCTGGCGAAAGTAGCCCTGCTGGTAGAGCAGCCCGACGGCGACCAGCGGGATGTCCAGCTCCGATGCGCTCTTGAGGTGGTCGCCCGCCAGCACGCCCAGCCCGCCGGAGTAGATCGGCACGCACTCGCTGATGCCGAACTCGGCGCAGAAATACGCGACGCGCGGCTGCTGCGATTCGCCGTATGTCTTCGGCCACCATCCGGGCTTCTCGCAGTAGTCCGCCAGCTCGCCGCAGACCCGCTGCAGGTGTGCGATGAAGCCCTCGTCGCGGGCGAACTTCTCGAGCCGCTGCTGATCGATCCGCCCGAGCATCGCCACGGGATTGTGGTAGCACTCCTCCCACCCGCGGGGGTCGAGGCGGCGGAACAGCTCCTGGGCGTCGCCGTGCCACGACCACCAGAGGTTGTGGGCGAGGTCGACCAGCCCGGACAGCCCCTCGGGCAGCGACGGCTCGACGGTAAACGTTCTCAGAGGACGCATAGGCGATTCGATCCCCGCCGCGCCGGGCGCGACGCCGCCTTGCGCACAGGGCGACGCGCCGGCGTGCGGCGTCAGGAGTTCACGGCTGACCGTATCACTTTCCTCATCGGCAATCGCGGGGAGGGGGATTACCCGATCCGGGCCGCCGCCGCGCCCCCTCGGCGCCCGGGCGCAAGTGGACATCATAGCGTCGCCCCATCGCGGTGCAAACGATCGCCCGGCGCGGAAGCCGCCGAACTTCCGCTCGTCCCGCACGTCCAAAGGAATGCACGGACGCGCAGCGGCGGGAGCCTGCTGTGCGTACAATGACATGCAGGACGTACATAACGTCGACCGGTCAAAGCGCCGAATAGGAAAGTGCCGTGGGCGGTTTCGCCGCGGCGCCCTGCGAGCGGCCGGGCGACGAAGAAAGACGAGGTGCACGATGAACACATTCATGCGCGCGCTGATGCCGGTTGCGGCAGCGGCGTTCATCACGGTCGGCGCGGACGCGCAGGTAGTTCGCACGCAGTCCGGGCGGGAGCTGGACGCCAACTACCAGGTCGGCTCGGGAGGGTACAACGCCCGGACCGTCCAGCCGCGGTTCAATCAGGGACAGCTTTTCATTACCGGCCAGGTCAGCGGGCTGGGCGCTTTCCGCGGTCCGGTCGGCTACGACGCGTCGGACCAGTACCGGATATCCGTTCCATCGGCTGACCTGGCCGCGTTCCGGCGCCAGTCCGTGAGTCTGCGGGACGTGCTGGCGGGCAGGACGTACCAGACCGCACCCTATTACGATCCGGCGCGGACGGTGTTCGGCGGCGGCGCCGTGGTCGGCGGACTGACGGCGCCGGGGACCAACGAGCCGCTGAACGTCGTCGTCGACCCCCGACGCGCCCGCCTCGCGGAGGAGGCGACGCGCGCCTATGGCCCGCTTCGCTCCGAGGCGCCCGGACGCCGGCTGACGGAGGTCGAGCCGGAAAGCCCGCTCACGCCCGACCAGGCGACGACGATCCGCCGGCCTGAGGAATCCGGCCCCGGCGACGTCCGGCGCCGCCCGTTCGAGCTCGGGGCGGACAGGCCGGTCCGCACCGGCCCGGACATCCTGTTCGCCCTTCCTCGCGCCGAGGATCGTTTCGAGCTCGCCCGCGAGTTGTACGAGGGGCGTCGGGAGGAGGAGCAACCGGAGCTGGAGCGCGGCGTGGACGCCGCCGTCAATGCGATGCGGGACGAGTCGGTCGACGCGCGGGCCCGCGAGGACCGCCTCGACATTCCCCTGCCCGGAGAGACGCCCGCCGAGGCGCCGCGGCGCCAGGACGAGGGCGGAGCTCCGCATGCAGGCGAAACCCCGCGCCGCCGGGAGACGCCTGAAGCGGAGGGACGGAGCGGCCTGCCTCCCCGCTACGGCCGGCCCGACGAAACGCAGGACCGACAGGCGCTGGGCGCGCCCAACCGGGACGTCTACAGCGACCTGATCACGGGCGTCCTTGTGCGCGAGTCCGGCGAGGCGCCGCGCGGCGCCGATGAGGTGCCCGAAGGCGGCGCGTACGACGCGGCCGCCGAGGCGACCCGCCGGCCCGAGGTGCGCCTGCCGACTCCCCCTCCGACGGAAGGCGAGGAGTCGGAGGGCAGCGACCCCGCGGCTGAGGAAGACGCCGACCGCGTCGAGCTGACGCGCGACGAAGGCATTCTGCTGCACGGGCTCGCCGGAACCAGCGCCGACCTGTTCAACGCCCAGATGGCGCGGGCCGAGGAGATGCTCCGCAAGGGCAGGTATTATTCCGCGGGCGAGCACTACGAGCTCGCCGTGATGGTGGACAGCTCGAACCCGCTGGCCCGGCTGGGTCTGAGCGCGAGTCTCCTGATGGCCGGCGAACCGGTGACGGCGGGATTGCACCTGCGACGTGCGATGGAGATGTTCCCGCCCCTGATGGAGACGCGCCTCGACATGGCCATGCTGGCCGACCGGGAGCGCTTCCGCCAACAGATGCAGGACCTTGATCGACGTCTGGCGGATGCCGACGAGGTGGATCCGCTGCTGGCGTTGACGGCCGCCTACTACCACTACTCGGCCGACGGGGCCGAGGCCGCCGCCCCGGCCGCACGGAAGCTCCGGGACGTGACAGATGACGCGCTCCTCCAGGCGTTCGCGCGTTTCCTGCTGACGGGCAAGCGTCCGGCCGAAGCGGATGCCGACGCCGCTGCCGAGAAGTGACGCGCTCCGAGTCGGCGTTGACGCACGTCGCGGCTACAGTTCGCTTCCGGTCTTGACGACCTTCTTCGGCGCGACCCACCGGGACGCCTCGGTCGCCGTCACGGGGAGCATCGGCGGGAAGTAGACGAACAGGTGGCTGATCCGGTCGCTCTCGCCGAGATAGATGCGTCCGTCGGGTCCGGCGACGGCGCAGTCGAACTCGTGTCCGTACCAGCGTCGCTCGGTTCCGGAGACCAGCACTCCCAGGTCGCGCATCTCGCCGGGACGGATCGTCTCGCCTTCCTGTGTCGGCGGGGTGTAGCAGAAGAACCGCCCGATCTCGTCGCGCAGTCCGGCGAACCCGTAGACGCGCCCGTCCGGCGCGACGGCCAGTGCGCGGACGTGGTTGCATCCGGTCGGCTTGCCCAGCACGTGGATCTCCCCCGTCTGCACGTCCAGGCGCGAGAGCAGCCCGTCAGCCACGTCGCCGGCGTACATGACGCCGCTGCGCGGATCCATCGCCCAGGCGCCGACGGCGCTGTACTGGCCGCGACCGGCCAATGACGGCAGGTGCATGCCGGAGCGGGCGATCTCGCCGCTGTCGGGATCGAAGCGATGGACCGTCCCGGCCGTGCCGACGCCGTAGACCTTCGCGTCCGGTCCGAGCATCAGCGTCGGGCTGAAGCGGTGGAGCTCGTCGATCGGCCCGAACGTCTCGATCTTCCCGTCGTCGTCCACGCTGAACAGCGTGCCCGTCCGGTCCGTCAGTCCGTAGATGCGGTTGCGGGGCGCATCGCCGATGAGGCAGGCGACGCCCTCCCCGGGCGCGGGAACGCCCAGCGAGCGGACCTCCGGGTCCTTGTGGCCCCACTCCTGGATCACGTCGCCCGTGTAGGTCCGCTCGATCTGCAGCACCTCGCCGCCGGCATAATCGTCCACGTCCGGCCCGGCCGTGCCGGCGTAGACGTACCCGCCCTGGCAGACCAGGGCGTTGCGGACGGCGGTGTGCCCGTCGAAGGTCAGCACGTCGATCACCACCTCGCGATGCGGCGTGGTGAAATAGACGAACAGGTGCGCCCGCTCGCCGGACGTGGCGCCGTAGACGCATTCGGGACCCGTCGCCAGGGACGTGATCGCCGACTCGCCCGGCGGGATCGGCCGTCCGCTGCCCTTGACGGCCAGCTCCTTCGCCAGGACGTATCCCTCGCTGACGAACGTCCGTCCGCTCGCGCCCTGCAGGCGTCCGGCGGAACGGCTGTGGCGATATCGCTTCTCGCGGTTGAGCGGCTTGTCCCAGTGCCTGTTGTCCAGATCCGGTCGCATGATGATCCTCGAAGTCGGGCGTTGCCCCGCGTCATCCCCAGTACCGGCGGAGCGTGCCGTCGTGCGGGCCTTCGGCAAGCTCGTCGTCCAACGTCACGTGGACGATGCCGGTCGGCCGGTAGCCGACGATGCCCATCACCAGGTCCCTCGGTCCGATCCGCACGGCCCGGCTGATGTAGCCGATCGGGCGCCCCGTCTCGTCGTCGAAGATGTCGGCCACCTCGCGGAACCGCCCGGTGCTCATGTCCATCAGGTTGAGCTTCGCGACCCGGCCGTAGCGGTCGCCGCCCTCGTCCACGCGGCTGCTGACGGAGAAGAACAGCTCCCCGCCGGCGCTGAATACCAGCCCGCCGGCGTGGTCCGTGTTGGCGCCGCGATCGCCGTAGCCGCTGATGCCCGGCTGGGCGGGTCCGAGGTCCGTCACCGTCGCATTGCCGGGGTCGGCGGCGTGGTCGATCCGCCAGAGATACGGGTCGACGTTCCAGTTCACGCCCGCCACCGCGTCGGCGCCGGGGACCTTGACCACGTCGTACGGCACGTTGTGCCAGCCGTTCTGATAGGGCGCGAAGGGGGGTGTGACGTCGGTGTCGATCAGGCGCCCGGCGTCGGGATCGAAAACCACGACGTGTCCGGCGTCGTCGGTCGTGTACGCCCGGCCGCGATCGTCCAACCAGATCGCCTGGGGGTTGACGGTCCCGATCCGCCCGTAATCGGTCCGCTCGCGGGTGTCCAGGTCGTAGCGGTAGAAGTGATTGCGGGGGTATCCGACCGCGTACAGGCAGCGCCGGTCCTGGTCCAGCGCCAGGCAGCGACAGCCCTCCCAAGGGATCAGCGTGTCGGTCCAGAGGACCTTCTCGTCGTGGATGTCGTAGGCGAGCATCCGGGCGCCGACGTAGCTGCGCAGCGGGTCGTTGAACGTGCCCCACGGATTGTAGCTCAGCTCCGCGGCGGCCGGACCGCTCAGGTGGGTCGCCGCATAGAGCACGCCGTCGTCGTCGACGATCATGCTGTAGTGGATCTTGCACTGGGTCGCCCGGCCGTTGGCGGGCGGCTCGCCGACGACGTCCGCCACGTCCAGCAGGTATTCGAGCGTCTCGGTGCGGGGGTCGTAGCGCGTGATGAAGGCGGTCCCGCCGCTGGAGTGCTCGTTGCACCCGGCCGCGTATACACGCTCGTCCGGACCTTCGATCAGCGACCAGCAGGAATCGGTGTACGGGAGCTTCTCAAACGGGATGTAGCGGATTCGCATGGGGATGGCGTCCGGTTGCGGGCCGTCGTCAACGGGGCGGGATGGCGTAGCGGTAATGCGATTCATCTCCTCGTCGCCGTCGGCGCCGGCCGACGGCAGGGCACTGGCATACCGCGCCGCCGGGAGGGATCAAGCAAATTCCGCACAAAACGTCCGCTGCCCCTGCGACGACCGCCGTCGCCCGGTCAGTCCAGCCGCTCGCGGAGAAGGGCGTGCAGGGCGGGGATGGTCGCGCGGTGGTCGCCGCGGACATAGATGCTCCGCCCGCCGTCGCGAACCGTCCGCACCAGCAGCGTCTTGTAAGGGCGGTAGTAGTACTCCGGGGAATCCTTTGACGCCTCGCGGTCGAGGTCCCCCGAGAGCTGCAGCAGGTCGAACACCGCCGTCGTGAAGTCGGCGATCCGTCGCCCTTCGCGGGCGGCGACGTTCCTCGCCATCGCCAGCGCTTTGAGCAGCACCTCCGGCGCCATGACGGCCGAGCCGAAGCACAGCAGGACGCCGCCCTCCAGACGTTCGACGAGGCGGGCGAAGATCAGGAAGTCCCGGTAGCTCGCCGAGCCGATCGCCCCGCCGTCGGCGTTGGGATGCTCGTGGACGATGTCGTGTCCGATCCCGACGTGCACGGTCGCGGGAACGCCCGCTTCCCATGCGGCCGCGAAGATGGACGCGTCGGCGTGGGGGAAACGTTCCTCGCCGGCGGCGCTGATCGCGCGCCCGACCGCTTCGCCGAAGCCGAGGCCCTCCCCGTCGCCGGCGCGGACGACGTCGTTCAGCTCGCCCGTCTCACGCCACAGTCCGAACCGTCCCTCGCGGATGTACCGCGCGACCGACTCGCTGGTCGCGCCGATCCGCGCCAGCTCGTAGTCGTGGATCGCGCAGGCGCCGTTGCCCGCCACCCCGGCCGCCCACCCGCGGCGGACCGCGTCGATGACGTAGCGGCTGAGCCCCTGCTTGATGACGTGCGCGCCCATCATCCACAGCACCGGCGCGCCGCGCCCCACGGCGGCCGCCACGGCGTCGGCGACGGCGGACAGGTCCGGGTGCTCGAACGGCTCCGCCCGTTCGCCGACGCCCAGCAGGTCCGCGACGGTCACGTCGTGCTCGCGCGCCGCAAGCGGCCGGGTCTCCAGACGGCTGCGATCGAATTGCTCGTAACGGCTGGGCATGCGGACTCCTGCGGGCTGGGTTCGATTGCTGGCGATTATGCGGCGATCCGCCCCCGTCCGCAACCGGACGTCGGGCCGGATGCTTTGACCCGTGCGGGCAGACACCATCCGGGAAAACCCCCGCGCAGTGCATTGATCGCATCGCGCCGGGTGTGATATACTGCCCGCAGAGAAGGAAAGGCATCCGGGCCGTGCAGTTCCCTTCGCGTCCGGAGGCCGCGAAGTCATTTCCAGGAGAAGGACAATATGAAGACGCGCCGTGGCTTTACGCTCATCGAGCTTCTCGTTGTCATCGCGATCATCGCGCTGCTGGTGTCGATCCTCGTCCCCTCATTGAGGCACGCGCAGGTGCTCGCCGGCGTCGTCGCCTGCCAGGTGCAGATGCGGACGGTCACGCTCGGGCTGCTTCAGTACGTCGACGACTACGACAACAGGTTGCCCTACACCCGCGCAGGGGCAAATCCGTCCACCAACCGTCTCTTTCCCTATGCGCCTGTGTCTTCAGGTTTCGGCTGCCTCTATGCGGACCGGTACGTCGAGGATCACCGCACGTTCTACTGCCCTACGGCGAAGGTGATCTCGGCCTGGACGGGAGGCAGTCTCCAGCAGTACCGGCAGAACATGATCGACAACTTCCAGACGAGGTTCGAGCAGAAGCAGGATTTCCGCGTCGATTACAACCTCGGCTGGTGGACCGAGCACACACCCCTGAGCTGGGCGGACCCCAGGGGCCTCCAGACCGACCCCACGCTGGACCGGTACATCGACTACCGTCGGATCTGGATGGTCGACGGCGTCGGGGTCTTCTCCTACTACTACAAGATCCGCTCCCACGCCGACGCGGAGTACATGAACTTCGCCAGCGTCGACGGAACGGTGCGGTACGTCCAGGACTACGCCCAGAAACAGTGGGACGGCGGCGCAACCTCCTATCACCCGTACAACGACCGCCCGGGGTGGTCCTTCTGGAGCTACTGGGGACGCGAGCTGCAGTAGCCCCTCTCATCACATTCCGGCCGTGGCTCGCCCCGGTTCTCCCGGCTCTGACCGGGTCCTTGCCGTTCGCCTGCCTGCCGTGAGCACCAGGCGGTCCGAGTCCGGGGCATTGCGAGACGTCCCGCCCACGGGAGTCGCCGACCACGCGGATCGAGGCGACGGTCAGGCGATGGCCTCGCCGGTCTCGCCCGGGGCGAAGAGGCACAGGCGGTCGGTGTTCAGGTACAGGCGGATCGCTTCGCCGGCCGAGACACCGGGCTCGGCGTCGACGCGCGCGACGAGATGAGCGTCGCCGACGCGGATGAGCAGGTCCATCTTCTCGCCCAGCGGCTCGACGACGTCCAGGTCCGCCTCCAGCCAGTTGTGCTCGTCGACCGACCGTGCGTCGGCATGGAGGCTCATCGCCTCCGGGCGAAGGCCGAGCACGACGGAGCGATCGTCGCGCCCGGCGAGCGCCTCGGCGCAGCGGTCGCCCAGGCGGACGCTCACGCCGGCGGCGCGGAATCGGAGCCCGTCGTCGGCCCGCTCGACTCGCCCCTCGATGAAGTTCATCGGCGGCGTGCCGACGAAGCCGGCGACGAACCGGTTGGCCGGGCTGTCGTAGACCTCCAGCGGCGTGCCGACCTGCTGGACGACGCCGGCGTTCATGACGACGATCCGGTCGCCGAGCGTCATCGCCTCCTCCTGGTCGTGCGTGACGTAGACGGTGGTGGTCCGCAGGCGGTGGTGGAGACGCTTGAGCTCGGCCCGCATGCTCACGCGGAGCTTGGCGTCGAGATTGCTCAGCGGCTCGTCGAACAGGAACGCCTTGGGGTCGCGGACGATCGCCCGCCCCAGCGCGACGCGCTGCCGCTGCCCGCCGGACAGCTCGCGCGGGCGGCGGTCGAGCAGCTCCTCGATGCCCTGGTTGTTACGTGCAAGGAAAAACAATTGAGACATGCCACCCCAAAAACCAT
>CAZADC010000135.1:0-8591 GCA_964483755.1 uncultured Planctomycetaceae bacterium
CGGGCGAGGGCGTGATGGAGATTGAACGCGGCCTCGAATTCCTTCTCGATGTCCTGGTTGTGCGGACTGATGGCGACGAGCCGGACGGCCGGCAGATCGTCCAGCGGCTTGCCCCACTTGGCGACGACCTGTTCGTCGACCGCGTCGCGACGGGGGTCCGAGGTCTCATCGCCGCCGCAGCCGATCAGCAGCAGCCCGGCCGTCAGCAGACACACCGTCAGATTCCAGATCCGCAACATCGCAATCACCTTTCATCGGCCTGTACGGCGGCAGATCGCCGCCGCCCGCCGGACTGCGTCAGATCCCGAGATCCTCTCGCGTCAGGATCGCTTCGAAATCGTACCCGGCTTCGGTGACATTCTCCCGTGCGCCCTGCATGCGGTCGAGGGCGAAGGCGATCCGGACGATCTCCGCGCCGGCGTCGGCCAGCGTGGCGGCCGCCTCGAGCGCCGCCCCGGCCGTCGTGCCGACGTCCTCGACCAGCAGCACGCGCCGACCGGCCACGTCCGGGCCCTCGATGAGCTTCGACGTTCCGTAGTCCTTCGCGCCCTTGCGGACGATCACGAACGGCTTGCCGCAGGCCATCGCCGTCGCCGCGGCCAGCGAGACCGCGCCCAGTTCCGGACCGGCGATCATCTCCGCGTCGCCCGCGAGCTCCGCGAAGCGGCGCCCGAGCTCGGCGAGAATCTCCGGGTCCGACTCCATCAGGTACTTGTCGAGGTAGTACCTGCTCCGCTTGCCGCTGCGGAGCACGAAGTCTCCCTCGAGGTACGCAACGTCCCTGACCCGCCGGGCGAGTTCCTGGGTTTCCATGGATTCCTCTCGATACGTCACGGCGCGACTCGCCGCATCGAATGCTCGATTATCTTCCTTCGTCGGGCCCCGTCAACCTGCGCGCCCGTCGCCGAAGGGCGAGTGCAATGTCCTGCGGGCACATCAAGCGCGGTGTCCTTCCAACCGAGCCGCGTCGTAGCCCGCCGTTGAGCACTTCGGCCCGATGAACCCGGCGCCGGGCGCGCCGGCACGCGGCGACCTGGGGAAGTCCGCCGCGCTCGCGACGGAGACTGCGCCTGCCATGCGCGTTGCCGCGCGAAGGCGGCCCCCCGCCTCCGGATGTGCGGGCGCGTCGCTCACTTGAGCATCTGCCGACGCCCTCGTTTGATCAGTTCGTCGCGCGGGCCGGCCGTCATCTCGAACACGGCGTCCCACATCTCCCGTTCGACGTCGGTCCACTGCTTCTTGCGCCGGCTCATGGCCACCTCGGCCGTCTCGTAGAGCTTCTTCTTGCCGAAGCCCTTGGTGACGATCCCGTCGAGCATCCAGGCGAACGAGGGGATGAACTTCGACAGCGGCTTGCCGGCGGCCATGATGAGGCACATCGCCCCGACGTACGAGCCGGTGTTGAGCAGCGTGCCGATGGACGTCTTCGTGTGATCGCCGATCAGCGAGCCGACCTTGGTCGAGCCGGTGTCGACCGGGGTCCTCCCGTCCAGCGTCACCGACACGCTCGAGTAGTCGTTCTTCAGGTCGCTGTTGGTCGTCAGGGCGCCCAGGTTCACCCACTCGCCGACGTAGGCGTGCCCGAGGAACCCGTCGTGGTACTTGTTCGAGTACCCGTGGACGATCGACTCCTCCACCTCGCCGCCGATGCGGCACACCGGGCCGATCGAGTTGCCCTCGCGGCACTTGGCGCCCAGCAGCACGCTGCCGGGCCCGACGTAGCACGGCCCTTCGATCCGCGTGAACGGGTGCACCTCCACGTCGGCGTCGATGTAGATCGGCCCCTCGGCCGCGTCGAGAACCACCATCGGATGGATCGACGCGCCGGGCGCGACGTACACGTCCTTCGCGGCGCCGCGGACGGCGCTCGGCTCCTCGACGTCGCCCTCGATGCCGCTCCGCCCCGCCGCCCGGAAGTCCTCGGCAATCTGCTCCGGATTGTGCAGCACCAGCTCCCAGGTGTAGTTCCACGTGCCGAGGTTGCAGGTCTCGGCCGGCAGGTTCGCCACGGCCGCCTCGATGAATTCCGCGAAGCTTCCGCGCGGCAGCTTGTCGGCCTCGTCGCGCGGAATCCACGCCCAGAGCAGCTTCCCGTCGGCGTCAGTGCAGACCTTCGCCGGGCCTTTGCCCGGCGCCGTCAGGTCGCCTGCCTTGACGTGCCCGGCCACGAGCAGCAGATCGTCACCCGCGAGCGTCGTCGGATCGTTGACCGGCCGATCGGTCTTCGCAGCGTAGGATGCGGCGAGATAGTCCGGGACAAAGCAGGCGACGTCGTCTGCGCCCACGGCGGCCGCGATCTTCTCGCCCAGGCTGCTCATGCCGCACCGCAGCTCCCAGACGGGTCGGCTCAACGCCAGCGGGTAGAACTTCTCGCGGATTTCGGTGTCCACGTCGTGGAGGATGAGTCGCATGAAGGCGGTTCCTTTCGGTTGTGAGCGGGTCGGCTGCGAGCGCGACGGGATCGGCGGTGAAGCTAGCGGGCGGTGCGGCGGGTGTCAACACCGCGAGCGGCGGATTGGTGACCCAGTGTGCGACATGATTTCGTGGCACGAAATCATGTCGCACACAGAGCGGGAGAGAGCAGTGAGTAGAAAGGAGATGCCCCGGTCGACGCCGCATGCGGCGATGCGCTTGGCCTGCGAGCATCTGTCTCCCGCGGTCTCCTCTCTACTTTCTCCTTTCCTCCTGGCGTCAGATGGGGAAACAAAAGCGCTTATCGGCTGCCACCAAAGTATGTCGCACACGGTGACCCACGCCGGCGGGGACAGCGAGCCCTGCGCGGCTCTGGCGGCAGGCAAAGCGCTTGGCAATCGGGGCATGCGCGAGTATCCTGTCTGGGCTGCGAGGGCGGCCGTGGGCCGCCAGGCAGGAAGGACGACCCCGGACGGGACGAACGATGAGCGTTGTAGTCATGAAATTCGGCGGCTCGAGCGTGAGCGACGCGGCGAAGATACGCGCCGCGGCGAAGCGGGCCATCCGGACCCGGAAACAGGGACACGAAGTGGTGATGGTCGTCTCGGCGATGGGAAAGACGACCGACACCCTCGTCTCGCTCGCCAAACAGATCACGGCCGACCCGCCCAAGCGTGAGATGGACCAGCTCCTCGCCACCGGCGAGCAGGTGACCATCTCGCTGATGGCGATGGCGCTGGAGGAGCTGGGCGCCGGGGCGATCAGCTTCACGGCCGGGCAGATCGGCATGGTCACCGACACGATGCACACCAAGGCCCGGATCAAGACCATCGACGTCCGGCGCATCCGCGAGCAGCTCGACGCGGGGCGGATCGTGATCGTCGCCGGGTTCCAGGGCGTCACCGAGCACGGCGCGGTGACGACGCTCGGGCGGGGCGGGAGCAACGTGACGCTCGTCGCCCTCGCCGCGGCGCTCGACGCGGAGGTCTGCGAGAACTACACCGACGTGGACGGAATCTTCACCGCCGATCCGCGGGTGGTGCCCAACGCCCGGAAGGTCGATCGCGTCAGCTACGACGAGATGCTCGAGCTGGCGAGCCTCGGCGCCAACGTGCTGCACAACCGGGCGGTCGAGCTGGCGAAGAAGTACGACGTGCCGATCCACGTGCGAAGCAGTCTGAACAACAGAAAAGGAACGATGATCGTGGCCGAGAGCGAATCCATGGAGCGCATCGTGGTCAGCGGGACCGCGCTGAAGGAGCAGGTAGCCCGCGTGACCCTCAAGAGTGTCTCGGACAAGCCCGGCGTGGCGGCGGAGATATTCGCGACGATCGCCGAACATCACGTCGTCGTCGACGACATCATCCAGACGGTCACCGACGACGGGTCCGCGACGGTCAGCTTCACCGTGGATCCCGGCGAGCTGTCCGACGCGCGGAAGGTCGTCGACAAGCTCTGCCGCGAGCTGAACTGCGAGGCGACCTTCGAGGACCACCTCGCGAAGGTCTCCGCCGTCGGCGTAGGCATGCGGGTCCACACCGGCGTCGCCGAGCGGATGTTCTCCGCGCTCGCCAAGGCCGGGATCAACATCCAGAACATCACCACCAGCGAAATCAAGATCTCCTGCCTGATCGACCGCGACCAGGGGCCCGAGGCGCTGCGGGTCGCTCACGACGCCTTCGAGCTCGGCGGGAAGCCGCGCAAGGCGAAGAAGACCAAGAAGACGAGGAAATCGAAGAAGAAATCCGCTGCGCGGAAGAAAAAGTAGACGCCGCGCCCCGTTGACCGGACGGCGAGGGGGAGAGGAAGGCCAGCATGTCCGTCAGGCTCACGCCTGCCACGCGTCGCCGCCGTTACGCGCGGCGGAGAATCATCCTCACGGCCGCGATCGCGGCGGTCGTCGGACTGGCGGTTCTGGCCGACCGCTCTGGTCTGTTCGGCCGGGACGATTTCGCGCGGTACGACGGCGAGAGCTTTCGCGTCGCGCGGGTGATCGACGGGGACACGCTGGACGTCGCGGCCGCCGCCGGCGAATCGCACACGCGCGTGCGTCTGTGGGGAATCGACACCCCCGAGACGGTCCACCCCGGCAAGCCTCCGCAGCACTTCGGACCCGAAGCGAGCGCGTTCACCCGGCGCCTCGCCGACGACGAGCGCGTCCGCCTCGAACTTGAGCCGCACCGGACCCGCGGTAATCACGGCCGGCTGCTGGCGTACGTGTATCTCCCGGACGGCCGGATGCTCAACCGCGTGCTGGTGACGGAAGGATACGCCTACGCCGACCCCCGCTATCGTCACAGCCGGTACGAGGAGTTCCGGCGGCTTCAGAGCGAAGCCATGACGGATCGTCGCGGCCTGTGGGAGGACGTCGTCCCCGACAAGCTGCCATACTACTACCGCGACACGCTGCGTCTGCCCGCACCGCCGGCGCCCGCCGCGTCAGGGCTTCTTACGGACGGCGCGCGCGACGGCGAACGCGGCGGCTGACAGGACCAGCAGCGCGGCCCCGGTGAGCAGCGCCGCGATGGCCGGTCCCAGCGCCGAACAGATGGCGATGAACGCCGAGGCGATCAGCATGCCGACCGCCAGCAGCAGAAGCACGCACGCCATCCACACGGTCATCATGACCGACATGGCCCGGACGACGGCCTTCTGCAGCTCCAGTCGCATCAGCCGCATCTCCGCGGTGACCGCGCCTCCGACGGCGCCGACAAGTTCGGAAAGCCAGCTCATTCGCTCACCCGCGCTTGGTCCATCGACCGATGAGGAGCCCGACGAGGAACCCGCCGATCACGACGCTCAGCGGATGCTCTTCGACCTTCTCCCGCGCCGTCTCGACGCCGTGCTGAGCGGTCTCGACGGCCTCGTGGCCGTACTGCTTCGCCCGCTCGACTTTGTGGCGGATCTGTTCCACCCGTTGCGCCGCCTCGTCCTTCAGACGCTGCGCTACCGAGTGGCCGGTATCCTCGGCCTCGACCTTCACGGACCGCGCGATGGCCTGGATGTCCGCGCGCGTATCCTTCAGGTCCTTCTTGAGCTGCTCGATTTCTCTGGTCAGTTCGTCTTTGGCCATGGTGTCGGCCTCCTCTCTCATGAACACTCATCGGCGCTTTTCGCCGCGTGATTCATCCTATGCACGAAAGGAGGCCGCCCGGCAGGATCAAGACAGATGCCGTCGGCGCGGGCGGGGGTCAGAGCGTGCCGCCGTGGGGGTCGCCTCCGGTGCGGGGACCCTCCCGGCGCGGCTGGTCGCGGTCCACCGCGAGCTTGCCCCGGATCGATTCCAGCGCGGCCGCCCGCTTGCCGATCCGTCCGACCAGGAGCAGCATCGGCTGGCGGCGCTGGTCGGCGAAGGTGATGACGATCCGCCCGAAGCCGAACAGCCGCTCGAGGAAGTCGGTCGTGTCGATCCGCGTGGAGTACTCCTCGCGGGAGACCTGCTCGCCGGTTTCGGTCGGGCCGACCTGGACGTTGAGGTAATTCGGCGTGATCGCGATGTAGTAGAACAGCCCGCGAATCCAGGCGACGGCGACGGCGACCAGGAAGATGGCGGCGATGACGAGATACCCCGTCGAGGAGATGCTCACGCGGAGGTACGTGAACAGCCCCAGGAACGGGCGCAGCCACCCCAGCGCCAGCAGCCAGAGCGTCAGCACGCCGAAGCAGAGCAGGAGGATCATCAGGACCTTGATGCTGACCTCGTATTCATCGACGAGGAAGTTCAGGAAGAACACCGCCAGCCAGACGCCGCCGACGATCGTGGCGTCCAGTCCGCTCAGCGGCCCGAGCTCCTTGAGCAGCATGAGGACGTAGGCGACCAGCGCGACGATGATCGTCGGCATGTAGAGCACCTTGCGGCTCCAGGAGAAGACGACGAGCCATTCGTTGATGTCCGGGTCGTCGCGGAGCTGCGCCTCCATGTGAACGCGCGTCCGGATCGTCCGGCGCAGAAACAGCCAGACGATCGCGGCGATGACGAGCAGCAGGAACGGGGCGGCGAAGATGGCGATCTTCTGCCAGGTCCACATGGGCGGCTCCTTTCGGATGCGATCCGGCGGGATTGTGCCCCCCTCGGCGCGGGCGCGTCAAGTCGGGCAAGGATCGTAGGCGAGGCCGGGTCACCGGCTGATGACGAAGATGGCCGTGTCGGCGTTGACGTTCGGATCGTCGGTGACCTCGGCGCCCTGCTCGGTGTCCAGGGCGACGCGGCGATGGATGCGGACGCCCTTCTCGCGGCAGAAGTCCTCGAAGTCCGCGATCGTCAGGAAGCGGATGTTGGGCGTGTCGTACCAGTTGTGCCGCAGCCATCCCGCCGTCGTCGGGGCTCGTCCCTGCTCGACGAGCATCCGCCGGAGCTTGTGATAGCCGAAGTTCGGGAAGCTGACGATCCCCCGCCGCCCGACGCGCAGCATGTCGCGGATGACGCCCTCGACGTCCCGCACCGCCTGGAGCGTCTGGCTGAGCACCACGCAGTCGAACAGCCCGTCGGCGAAGCTCGACAGCCCGCGGTCGAGGTCGGCGTGGATCACGTTCAGCCCGCGCCGGACGCACGTGAGAATCGCCCGCTCGTCCAGCTCGACCCCGATGAGCGGCTCGTGCCCCCGCTGCTTGAGACGCGCCAGCAGTCCGCCGCCCCCGCAGCCGAGGTCCAGCACGCCCTCGCCCTCGCCGATCAGCTCGACGATCCGGTCGTAGTCCAGCCGCTGCGTGAAGATGCTCGTCGGGCGGTGCCCGTTCACGTCGTCGCTGACGTCGTCGCCGCCCGTCAGCGGCGGCTCGCCCGCGCAGTCCCGCAGAAAGGCGCCGATCATCTCCCCGTACCGGTCGAAATCGTCCGGCAGGAGGAAGGCGTCGTGCCCGCAGTCGCTGGCGACGTCGCAATAGGTCGTCTGGCGTCCCGTCGCAATCAGCGCCTCGACAAGCTCCCGCGACTGGTCCGGCGGAAACAGCCAGTCGCTCGTGAAGCTCAGCACCAGCCAGCGGCAACGGCTGCGGGCGACGCTCTCGCGAAGCTCCGCGCCCGGCGCGCCCAGATCGAACAGGTCCATCGCCATCGAGATCTTGCAGTAGCTGTTGGCGTCGAAGTGCTCGACGAACTTCGCGCCCTGGTAGGCGAGGTACGAGCCGACGCTGAAGCGCTTCTCGAACTCCGTCGCCACGTCGCGCGGACTGTGCCGGTCGGCCTCGAACTTCTCCTTCATCGCCTGGCGCGAGAGGTACGTGATGTGCCCGAGCATCCGCGCGATCGCCAGCCCGGTGGTCGGTCCGGCGTCGGCGTCGTAGTACTGGCCGTCGCGAAAGCTGGGATCGCGCTGGATGGCGTTGCGCCCGACGATGTCGAACGCCAGCGCCTGGCTGGTCAGGCGCGGCGAGGTGGCCATCGCAATCGCGCCCTTCACCCGCTCGGGATGGCGCGTCGCCCAGCAGAGCACCTGGTGCCCGCCCATCGACCCGCCGATGACGCCCAGAAGCTTCCCGACGCCCAGGTGGCCGATCAGCATGCCCTGCACGTCGACCATGTCGGCGACGGTAATGGTCGGGAAGCCGCTCCCGTATGGCCGAGCGGTCTGCGGGTTGATGCTGTTGGGGCCCGTCGTGCCGCTGCACCCGCCGAGGATGTTCGGGCAGATCACGAAGTAGCGGTCCGTGTCGATCGGTCGTCCGGGTCCGACCATCCCGACTAGGTCCCACCACCCCGGATCGTCGTCCGCGTCGTGGCGGGCGACGTGGGAGTTGCCGCTCAGGGCGTGGCAGACCAGCACCGCGTTGTCGGCGGCGGCGTTGAGCGTCCCGTACGTCTCGTAGGCGACCGTCACCTCCGGGAGCGAGCCGCCCTCGGCCAAGTCGAACGGCCCGTCGAAGGTCGCGCGCTTCGCGTGGCGAAGCGGCGCGCCGCTCCGCACGCTGTCGCTGCTCTCGTACGTCTTCTCATCCGTCATCCGGTCTCTCCGGTCATTCGCACGCGCCTCGAAGCGCCTGGTCGAGGTCGGCCTTGATGTCCTCGACGTCCTCGATGCCGACGCACAGGCGGATGTACTCCGGCGTGACGCCGGCGGCCGCCTGCTCTTCGTCGGTAAGTTGCTGATGCGTCGTCGAGGCCGGGTGGATCACCAGCGTCTTGGCGTCGCCGATGTTGGCGAGGTGGCTGGCGAGCTTCACGTGGTTGATGAACTTGACGC
>CAZADC010000136.1:0-8583 GCA_964483755.1 uncultured Planctomycetaceae bacterium
GACCGGCATGGGCTCGCGGATCAACACGATCATGCAGACCTGCTTCTTCTACCTCTCGGGCATCCTCCCGCAGGACGAGGCGATCGACGCCATCAAGGCGAGCATCAAGAAGGCGTACGGAAGCAAGGGCGAGGACATCGTCCGCAAGAACTACCAGGCCGTCGATCAGGCGATCGAGCACCTGCACAAGATCGACGTCCCCGACGCCGCCACGAGCGAGCTGGAGAAGCCCCCCATCGTCTCCGACGCCGCGCCCGAGTTCGTCAGGAACGTCACGGCGAAGATCCTGGAAGGCCGGGGCGACGAACTGCCGGTCAGCGCCATGCCCGCCGACGGCACCTGGCCGACCGGCACGACGCAGTGGGAGAAGCGCAACATCGCCCTGGAGATCCCCGCCTGGGACCCCGACGTGTGCATCCAGTGCGGAAAGTGTTCCATCGCCTGCCCGCACGCGACGATCCGCGGAAAAGTCTACGATCCGAAGCTCCTCGACGACGCGCCGGAGACGTTCAAGAGCGCCGACGCCAAGGGCAAGGACTTCAAGGGCATGAAGTGGACCATCCAGGTCGCCCCCGAGGACTGCACCGGGTGCGGACTGTGCGTGAACGTCTGCCCGGCCAAGAACAAGCAGGACCCCCAGCGCAAGGCGATCAACATGGAGTTCCAGCCGCCGCTGCGGGCGCCCGAGAGCGACAACTGGGACTTCTTCCTGGGCATCCCGGACTACGACCGCGGGCAGCTCAAGACCAATACGGTCAAGGGCAGTCAGCTCTGCCGTCCGCTGTTCGAGTTCTCCGGCGCGTGCGCCGGGTGTGGCGAGACGCCCTACGTCAAGCTGCTCACCCAGCTGTTCGGCGACCGGACGATCATCGGCAACGCCACCGGGTGCTCGAGCATCTACGGCGGCAACCTGCCGACCACGCCCTACACCGTCAATGACGACGGACGCGGGCCGACGTGGAACAACTCCCTCTTCGAGGACGCCGCCGAGTTCAGCTTCGGCTTCCGCCTGACGCTCGACAAGCAGGTCGAGTACGCCTGCGAGCTGGTCAAGGCGCTGGCGGGCGAGATCGGCGACGACCTGGCGACGGCGCTGCTGGAGAGCGACCAGTCCACCGAGGTCGGCATCGCCGAGCAGCGAAAGCGCGTCGAGCAGCTCAAGGGCAAGCTCGAGAAGATCGACTCCCCGCAGGCGAAGCAGCTCTCGACGCTCGCCGACGCGCTCGTCCGCAAGAGTGTCTGGGCGATCGGCGGCGACGGCTGGGCGTACGACATCGGCTACGGCGGGCTGGACCACGTGCTCGCCAGCGGGCGCGACATCAACGTCCTCGTGCTCGACACGCAGGTCTACTCCAACACCGGCGGGCAGTGCTCCAAGGCGACCGGACGCGCCGCCGTCGCCAAGTTCGCCGCCGCCGGAAAGCCCGTGCCCAAGAAGGACCTGGGCATGATCGCGATGACGTACCAGAACATCTACGTCGCGCAGGTCGCCATGGGCTCCAGCGACAACCAGACGGTCAAGGCGTTCGTCGAGGCCGAGAGCTACCCCGGCCCGAGCCTGATCCTCGCCTACAGCCACTGCATCTCGCACGGGATCAACATGACGACCGGCATGGAGCAGCAGGACGCGGCGGTGAAGTCCGGCTTCTGGCCGCTCTATCGCTTCGACCCGCGTCTCATCGAGCAGGGCAAGAACCCGCTCCAGCTCGACTCCAAGGCGCCCTCGATCCCGTTCGAGGAGTACGCCTACAACGAGAACCGCTACAAGATGCTCACGAAGTCCAAGCCCGATGCGGCCGAGCAGCTCGGCCACCTCGCCGAGCACGACGCCCGCAGCCGTTACCATCTTTACGAGCAGATGGCCGGCATCGACTGGTCGGGAGAGCAGGCCGAGGCGGAGCAGGAGTAAGCAGGCTTGCATGGATACAGCGCGGTGTCCCGAGGGCCCCGCGAGGATGAGACGATTCAGCGCGCGGCGGCCTTCCCAGGCCGCCGCGCTGCGTTGTGGGCCGCCGCGCTGCGTTGCGGGCCACCGGGATGCGTTGATACGCCTGCACCGCCGCCGCGGGCGCTGGAATGCTCCGGACCTGAACTCCTGGAAAGACAACACCATGAGCTGGAAACTGTTCGAAGGCGAAACGCTTCTGGAGGAGCTCCGCGATGATGCGGTCGACTGGCAGCCCGGACCGGCCGAGACGCTGCCTACCGGCCCTCGCGAGGACCCCGGCAAGGAGCGTCCGGGCCTGCGCGACCCGGGGCACGTCCGCTTCACCACCGGCGCCGACGTCGCCGCCGAGGGCGAATACCGGCTTGTCCACGACGACGGGCGGACGCTGAATCTGCAGATCGACGACGGGTCGAACTTCTCGGCCGGGGAAATCCGGGCCCGCGTCGTGGGGCGCGTGCCCGAGGCGCGCGACGACAGCGAAGTCCCGCCGTCCGAGTCCATCTGAGCGCGGGCGCCTTGCGGGTCGTCGTCATCGGACCTAGAATTCCGGCCCGTGAGCGACGACCTGCCCGAAACGATTGACAGCGAGGAGGAGTTGGACGAGCTGCTGTCGCGTCCGACGTCGGAGGTCGTGGAGCTCTTCTCACGCCTGAATGGACGGATTGTCATCGCCGGCGCCGGGGGGAAGATCGGCCCATCGCTCACCCGCCTCGCCTGCCGCGCCCGCGACGCCGCGGAATCGGATGTCGAGATCGTCGCGGTCAGTCGCTTCACCCGGCCGGAGCTGCGCGATCGGCTCACCGACGCCGGGGTCGTGTGCGTCGCATGCGACCTGCTGGACGGCGACGCCGTGGCGGGTCTCCCGTCCGCCGCCCACGTCATCTATCTCGCCGGCATGAAGTTCGGCACGTCGGATGACCCGCCTTTGACGTGGGTCTCCAACGCCCTGATCCCCGCCCACGTGGCGCGTCGCTACGCCGATGCGCGGATCGTGGCGTTCTCCACCGGGTGCGTCTACCCCATGGTGGACGTGAGATCCGGCGGTTCGCGGGAAGAGGACGACCTGACGCCGCCGGGCGAGTACGCCAACTCCTGCGTCGCACGCGAGCGAATCTTCCAGTACTTCAGCGAGCGCAACGACACGCCCATGGTGCTGCTGCGACTCAATTACGCCGCTGAGACGCGCTACGGCGTGCCGCACGACATCGCCTGCCGCGTCCGCGACAGCAAACCCGTGGACGTCACCATGGGCTGGTTCAACGTGATCTGGCAGGGCGACGTGAACGCGTTCGCATTCCGCCTGCTGGACCACTGCGAGGCGCCCGCCCGCCCCCTGAACCTGACCGGGCGGGAGACGCTGTCGGTCCGCCGTGTCGCCGAGCGGATCGCCCGGCGGATGGGGCGCGAGGCACAGTTCGCCGGCACGGAGGCGGACACGGCACTGCTGTCCGACGCGTCGCGGGCGATGGATCTGCTCGGGCCGCCGCACATCGACGCCGATCGCCTGATCGACTGGACGACCGACTGGGTCGCCGCCGGCGGCGCCGAGCTGGGCAAGCCGACCCACTTCCAGACCCGCGACGGGCGATTCTGACGGAGCACCGATGTCCGACTACCCCCAGCTTGCCGCGCCGATCGCCGAGACCCTCGCCGAGGGATGCGTCATCCCGGCCCATCCGCTGGCCCTGGACGAGAACGGCCGCTTTGACGAGCGTCATCAGCGGGCGCTGACGCGCTACTACGCCGCCGCGCGTGCAGGCGGACTCGCCGTCGGCGTGCACACCACGCAGTTCGCCATCCGCGAGCCCGGCGTCGACCTGTTCGAACCTGTGCTCGCCCTGGCGGCCGAGACGCTGGAAGCGGTCGACCGACAGGGACGCAGGCCGCTGATCCGCATCGCCGGCGTCTGCGGCGACACCGGTCAGGCCGTTCGCGAAGCCGGACTGGCGCGCGATCTGGGCTATCACCTGGCGCTGGTCAGCCTTCGGGATCTGCCCGCCGGCGCCGACGACGGCGCCCTCGTCGCTCACTGCGACGCCGTCGCCCGTGTGCTGCCGATCATGGGCTTCTATCTCCAGCCGGCCGTCGGCGGACGCCGCCTGGGCGAGAGCTTCTGGCGCCGCTTTGCCGACATCCCCAACGCCGCAGCCGTCAAGATCGCCCCGTTCGACCGGTACATGACGCTGGAGGCGGTCCGGGGCATCGCCTCGTCCGGCCGCGGGGATCGGGTCGCCCTCTACACCGGCAACGACGACCACATCGTCGGCGATCTGCTGACGCCGTTCGACGCGCCGGGCCCGGACGACAGCCGACGGCGGATGCGGTTCGTCGGCGGCCTGCTCGGGCACTGGGCGGTCTGGACCCGCCCGGCCGTCCGCGTCTTCCGCCGGGTGCGCGACGCCGTCCGCGATGGCGGCGCCCTCCCATCCGACCTGCTGTCGCTGGGCGCTCGAATCACCCAGATGAACGCGGCCGTGTTCGACGTCGCTCACGAGTTCGCCGGATGCATCGCCGGCGTCCAGCACGTGCTCTGCAAACAGGGCCTGCTCGCATCGACGCGCACCCTGGATTCCGATGAGCGGTTGTCGCCCGGACAGGCGGAGCGAATCGACCGCGCCCGGCGGGAGAACCCGGACCTGATCGACGATGACTTCGTGGCCGAGCACCTCGACGAGTGGCTTGCCTGAGCGGGTCTCCCTGCGCGTGATGCTTTGCGCCGGGCGGGCGGTGCGGTAAGCTTACTGGTCAAACGCGACCCCCGCAGGCACACGAAGAGGCGCGCCGACATGGCCGATCTGGAAACCTTCGAGAACCCGCATCCCGGGCGGGACTACGTCATCACGCACGTCGCCCCGGAGTTCACGTCCCTCTGTCCGAAGACCGGACAGCCCGACTTCGCGACCATTGAGATCGAGTACGTCGCCGACCGGCTGTGCGTCGAGCTCAAGAGCCTCAAGCTCTACCTTCAGGGCTTTCGCAACGTCGGCGTGTTCTACGAGGACGTCGTCAATCGCATCCTCGACGACCTGGTGGCGGCCCTGTCCCCGCGGCGGATGAAGGTAACCGGGCGGTTCACGCCTCGCGGCGGCATGCACTCGATCGTGACGGCCGAGCATCATGCCGACGGGCGGGAGGGCGCGTGACGCGACCGACGCTGATCCTCGTCGTCGCGCTGGCGCCGGTAGCTGCGCTCGTGGTGGTGGGCATCGTGAAGACGCACGACAGCCCGGCCGTCTACACGCGGAGCGGCGGGGGCATCATGGGCACCACCTACAGCCTGTCGATCGTCGCGCCGTCGGGGCGGCCCGCCGTGGCCGACCGCGCCGCACGCGTGGCCGAGGAGGCGCTCCGCGACGTCGAAGTCCGCATGAGCACCTACATCGAGGCGTCGGAGCTGTCGCGGCTGAACGCGGCGCCGGCGGACGAGCGGATGCGGCTGTCACGGGAGACCCGGGACCTGATGGACTTCGCCCGGCGGATGAGCCGTCGGACGTGGGGCGCGTTCGACCCGACGGCCCGGCCGATCATCGAGCTGTGGAAGCGCAGCGGGCGCGCGAGGGAACTGCCGGACGACGACGCCGTTGACACCGCCCGCGCGGCGTCCGGCTGGGAGCACTTCCGCTTCGTCGACGGCGCCGTGGTCAAGGACAACGCGGCTGCGGGCGTGGACCTGGGCGGAATCGCCAAGGGGTACGCCATCGACCGCGCCGTCGAGGCGGTCCGGGCGGCCGGGGCGGCCGGCGGCCTGGTGGAGGTCGGCGGCGATCTTCGGTGCTTCGGCGAGCGTCCGACGCAGGGAAAGTGGACCGTCGCCGTGCAGAGCCCCTTCGCCGACGACGACGCCATCGCCGCGCTGGCGCTGGCCTCCGGCGCGGTGTGCACCAGCGGCAACTACCGGCGGTTCAGCGAGATTGACGGGCGGCGGTACAGCCACATCGTGGACCCCCGGACCGGCCGGCCGGTCGATCGCGCGCCGTCGGTCACCGTCGTCGCACCGACGGCGACGGCGGCCGACGCCTGGGCGACGGCGCTGAGCGTGCTCGGGCCCGAGGGGCTCGAGACGCTCGCCGACGAGGACGGCGTCGAGGCGATGGTCATCGTCGGCGGCCCGGACGACTACACCTGGTACGCCACGCCGGGCTTCGAGGCGATGCTGGTCCGCGCCCCGGCGCGCGGATCGGCCGACCACCCGCCCGCCTGGAGCGGCGCGAGCCCCGACGTCGCCGAACCCCGCGAGGAGACCCCCTGACATGGCGACCGCCCGCGAAAAACGCCTCACCCGACGCATCACGTCGGCGATCTGGCCGCTGGCGCTGTTCTACTCGCTCGGATTCGCGCCGACGCTGCTGTTCGCCGTTCCGCCGCAGTACACGCTGATCGTCGCCGCGGCGCTGGTCATCCCCTTCGGCACCCGGGCGCGCGGCACGCTTCACGGCGTGACCCGCGGGGGGATGCTCGGGCTCGCCTCCGGGCTCGGCTCGCTGATGGCGGTGTACTGGCTGCTGCAGGCGCCCGTGGGCGTCAACGGACATCCCGCGACCGCAACCGCCCCGGCGACCGTCCCCGCAGAGACCGCCGCCGTCGAGACCGCCCCCGCACTGCCGACGACCGTCCTGTCCGCGACCGTCCCGGCCGTGCAACCGTCCGCGACGACAAGCCCGACAACCCGCACGCCCGCCACCCAGCCGACCACGACCACAGCGCCCGCCACGCAGCCGGGGATGCCCCTGCGGCGCATCGACACCCTCCCTCCGAACGTCCTTCTGCAGTTCACGCTGCGCTGCCTGGTGGGCAACACGGTCCTGTGCGCCGTTGTCGCCGGGCTCTTCGCCCGCATGAAGCAGCGCCGCCTCCGCCGCGCCGAATCCGAGTGGGAACGGTACGAATAGCCCCGCCCCGGGCCGACCGGCCTTTAGGAATCGTACCCGTAGGGCGCGCAGCCGCGCTGTTGCGGATGCACGCGGAATCCGCCGCCCCGATCACTCCACCGTCGGCTTGCTCAGCTTTCCGGCGTATCCGAGCCAGAGCTCGGATTGCTCCGGCTGGACGGCGTCGGTCCAGCGGCGGAGGATGTGGTGGTGGGCGACGCGTTCGGCGTGGACGGCCGCGACGCGGTCCGGCTCCCACCCGGCGAGGGCGATCTCGCGAAGCTCGGCCGCTTTCTGCGGGCGTTCGGCCGACAGGTCGCGCAGCTCGTCCGGGTCGGCGGCGAGGTCGAACAGCAGGTCGTCCAGCGCGTCGCAGGCGTAGTGGACGAGCTTCCAGTCGCCCCGGCGGACGCTGCGCGACGGCGCCCACTGCTCGTCCACGCGGTCCATGAACTCGCACATCACCGCGCGGTCCGGCTGGTCCCGGCCGGCGGCGAGCTGCCCGGCGAGCGACAGCCCGGCCTGGGCGGGCGGGGCGGTCGCGCCGCCGAGCTCGCAGAACGTCGGTGAGACGTCCAGCAGACTCACCGGGCCTGCGAGCGACGCCCCGGCCGCCACGCCGGCGCCCTCGAAGACCATCGGAATCCGCGCCGAGCCCTCGAGGTGCGTCTGCTTGCCGAAGATGCCGTGGTCGCCGCAGGTGTCCCCGTGGTCGGAGCTGTAGGCGAACACGCCGGTCCGCCCGGTGCGGGCGAGGTAGTCGCCCCACGCCTCGCGGACCTGCCCGATCTGGGCGTCGATCGTCTCGATCATGCCGTAGTAGGCGGCCCGGGCGCGGCGGGCGGTGTCCCCGTCGGCGCCCTGACGGCGGCGCGAGAGCGTCGGGTTGTCGTAGTTCGCCTCTCGCGAGAACGACGGCGGCGGCTCGACGCGGTCGCGGTAGTAGCGGTACGGCTCCTCGGGCGCCTGGTAGGTGAAGTGCGGGCCGTAGGTCCCGACGACCAGCGCCTGCGGCCTGTCGTGATCGCGCGAAAGGTAGTCGATCGCCGCGGCGATGACCTGCTTGTCGTACTCGAGCACGGGCGAGACGCCCCCGCCGCCGGCGATGTCCAGGCAGTGCGGCATGCCGAGTGTGCCGCCGTGCTCGCCCAGCGCCTCGCCGAACGCGCTGTAGCCCCAGTAGTTGGGCGTCGCGTCCGGGAAGATCCGCCGCGTGAAGCCGCGCCGCTGGTCGGGACCAAGCAGGTGCATCCGCCCGCAGAGGACGGTCTCGTATCCCTCGGCCGCCAGGGAGTGCAGGAAGGTCGCCTGGTCGCCGCGGATCGCACCGGCGTTGGTGAACACGCCGGTCTGCGAGGCGGAGTGCCCGGTGAGCAGCGCGGTGCGGGCGGGCACGCAGAGCGGGCAGGCGGTGTAGGCGTTTTTGAAGGACGTTCCTCCGGCCGCGAGGGCGTCGAGGTTGGGCGTGCGGACGATCTCGTCGCCGGCGCAGCGGGCGATGCGTCCGTCGTGCTGGTCGCTGAAGAACAGGCAGAGGTCGGGGCGGGGCACGGGCGTCTCCTTGCGCGGACGGGGCGGACAGAACAACGGCCCCGGCGTTTGAATCGCCGAGGCCGGGATCGCACACTGCCCGGGACTGGATTTGAACCAGCAAGGGGCATAAGCCCCATCAGGCCCTCAACCTGACGCGTCTGCCAATTCCGCCACCCGGGCGAAGCTGCAGTGCATAACGCTAGTCCGCGGGGGGCGGCTTGTCAAGCGCGGCGC
>CAZADC010000137.1:0-8516 GCA_964483755.1 uncultured Planctomycetaceae bacterium
GGCGCGATGCGCTTCGGGCGCGCCCGCCGACTGAACATGGTCCGCAACGACATCCACGGGTCGATCTGGTTCAACCGCGCCGACCGCTTCGAGCTGATCGGCAACACGTTCCACAACGGCACGTTCAGCATCAACGTCAGCATCCACGGCTGGGCGTACGACTCGCTGATGGACGACAACCTGTTCGTCGACACGCCGGGACGCGTTTGCTTCTATCCGAAGCGGCACACGTACATCCGCTTCAACGAGGTGCACCACGCCGGGCGCGCCGCCTGGGCGAACGCGAGCGAGGTGTTCCTCGTCCACGGGCTGTACGACCAGGGCAAGCGGACGGTCGGCACGGCCACGGGCGGCACGGAGACGACGCTCACCGACGCCGCCCAGGTCTGGTCGCCGGGCGCGATGCGCGAGACGACGGTGCTGATCCTCGCGGGCCGGGGCTTCGGGCAGTACCGCCAGGTCGTCGAAAACACGGCCGACACGCTGACCGTCGACGAGCCCTGGCGCGTCGCGCCGGACGAGACCAGCGAGTACGTCGTCTCCCCCCTGTACGTCGAGAACGCGTTCTACAACAACGTGAACAACACGCCGATGGTTATGTCGCTCTGGCTGGACTGCGTCGCCAACGAGGTGGTCCGCCACCGGGACGTGTGGTCCAGCGGGATCACGCTCTGGTCCGGCGACGATTCGCGCGCGGGCGACGGCGGCGGGGAGAACGTCAACCGGTTCATGCCGTCCTACTACAACCTGATCGCCAACAACTGGCTGGACGGCTCGCAGATCACCACCTCCGTCGGCGGCGACGCGAAGAACCTCCACGCCGGCCCGCCCATGTTTGCCAACATGGTGCTCGCCAACCGCGTCCGCTCGCCGCACATGCACCGCACGGGCAAGGACCTGAACGCCTGGGGCAACGGGGGCGTGCGGATCGGCCGCATTCCGCAGGCGGGCAAATCCCCGCCGCAGGGGCGCGTCGGGGCGTCCCACGCCGTGGTCGCCTACAATCAGTTCGCCTTCACCAACATCGGCGTGGTCGTCGGGGGCAAGGCCCGCAAGACCTTCGTCCTCGGCAACCACTACCAGGCTGTCGAGCATCCGATCCTCGACTGGGGCGCGCGGACCCGCTTCGCCGGCAACAGCGAGCTGGTCATCGGGCCCGAGGGGAAGGCGACCCGCCCGATCGAGGACTTCGTCAGCGAGCGGGAGGTTCGCTCGACGCGCCCCCTGACCCTTCGCAGCTTCGACCGCGCCGACGGGCTGGGCGCGACGCTGCGCGTGCCCGTCGCCAACGACGCCGACGCGCCCGCGACCTATGTGTTGACATGGCGCCGACCGGATGGCTCGCCGTGGACGCCGGACAAACCGCGCCGCGAGGTGACCGTCCCGCCGGGACGGCGGGAGGTGGTCGAGGTGCGGCTTCGCTTCGAAGGCGAAGCCGAAGGGCCGCCGCCCGAGCCGGGCGAGCTCCTGCCGCTCCCGGAGCTGGTCATCCGACGCAAGGGCGCCGACGACGAGGCCGACGACGACGTCCGCCCGCTGACGCTGGACGCCCGCGCCTACCTGACGACCGCTCGCCCGATGTCGGCCACCTGCCCCCAGCTCCCGGCCGCACCGACGCTCGACGGCAAGGCGGACGAACCGGCCTGGGGCAAAGCCGATCCGCTGTCGTCGTTCGTGACATCCGGCGGCGGAGGCGACGTTCGCACCGCGACGGATGCCCGCGTCGGCCATCACGACGGAACGCTCTACCTGGCCGTGACGTGTCACGAGCCGTCCGGGCTGGGGCGACTGCGGACGGCGACGGACAAACGCGACGGGCCGGTCTACCGGGATGACTGCATCGAAGTCTTCATCGACGCCGACCACGACCGCGAGACGTACTATCAGCTCGTCGCCAATGCCGCCGGAGCGCAATTCGACATGCGTTCGACCGAGGGGGCGTCGTGGGACGGCGAGTGGCGCGTCGCCGCCGGGCGCGATCCGGACGAGAAGACCTGGACGCTCGAGTTCGCCGTCCCGTTCGACACGCTCGGCGTCAATCCGGCCGCGGATCTGCGGATGGGCCTGAACATCGTCCGCTTCCGCCCGCCGCGCGAGCGGACCATGTGGTCGCCGGTGTTCAGCACGACCAACCACGTGCCGGTCCGCTTCGGCGCGCTGGTGCTCGAATGATCCGCGTCGAAGGTTGACAGGCCGCCGTTGCATTCCGCGTGCAGATCGAACGGGACGACCCGCATGCCCTACGCGCTGCGGGCGGAACGGCGACACGGTTGCGTCCTCGGACGGCTCAGGGCGCGGGAGATGCCCCCTCGGGCGTCGCCGGCGCGCTCTCGGGCGCCGGCGAGACGACGATCACGTCCCCCGGCTCGAAGCCGAGGCGGATTCCCGCCCCCGCCCCGAGACGCAGCGCCTCCACCGATCGCCCGTCGAGCAGGACCCTCTCCGTCGGCAGATCGCCGCGCTGCACCGGGCGGACACGCGCGGCGCCGTCGCCCGTCATGTGCATCTGAACGACCTGGCGAAGCGCCTCCTCCCGCCGCATCACCTCCGCCAGGGCCGCTTCCGCCCCTCTGCGCCGGCGCGACTCCATCAGCCAGAGCGCCGCGAGCGCGATGAGGATCATCACCACCAGCGCGCCGATCAGGATGGGCTGGAAGCGCGCCCAGCCGTCGTCGTTCAGCTTATCGGGCTCGGGCGGGCTGTCGGGCGGTTGGATGGATTCGACCATTGGCGGTCTCCTGCGCGAGCGACCGGCGCGGCCGCGGGACGGATACCCCACCGTGCCGGCCGCCGGCGGCTACTGGATGTATATCTCCCCGATCGCCCACGGCCTGGAGCCGGAGGCGATCGCCTGCAGGCGGACGTACTGCGCCATGACCGGCTTGATGAGCGGGAGCACGGTCGCCCGCCGCGTCCCATCGCCGGTGAACTGCCGCTCGAAGGTTCGCCCGTCCAGGCTCGTCAGCACGGCCACGCGCCGCGGGTAGCTGTGCTCAGTCGCGGCGCCGTGATCCATGATCACCATGTTGAACACGCACGGCTTGGACAGATTGATCGTGATCGAGGCGCCGGAATACGGGTTCAGCGTGGTGACCGCCGTCGTGGACGTGCTCCCGTCCTTGACGGCGGTGACGTTGCGGAAGTCGGCCGACCGCACGGTCCAGCGGGCGCGCGGCGAGACGCTGCCCAGCAGACCGTCCGACTCCTCGTACACGGTTGACATGCATCCGCCGGCGATCAGGCCCGCAATGGCGGACAGGACGACGGCGTATCGTGTTGCTCGGTTCACAGGCGGCTCACTTCGGGTGGCGTTCAGGTTGCGGCTATTATAGGGACCGCCCCGCCCTCGACCAACACCGGATCGACCGCGCTCCGATCTCCCCGAGGCCGCGTCAGTCCGGTTCGTCCGCGGGCTCCAGCGCCAGCGTCAGGGCGTCGTCAGTGGCGCGGATCTCGGTGATGCGAACCCGCCGGTCGCCCACCGGCCAGGTCAGCTCGGCGTCCGCCGGCCGGTCCTGCACGAGGGCGGCGCACAACTCCGCCGCCAGGGCGGCGACGTCCCGCCGACTGAGTCCGCCCAGCACGGGCGATCCGCCGTCGCCGGCCCTGTTCGCCGGCTCGGCTGCGTCCGTGCGCGGCGCGACCCTGTCCAGGCGGTCGATCAGCAGGGATCGCGGCACGGGCAGCGCGCCGACGCGCAGCTCGCGGAGCGCCACGTGGACCCCGGCCGCACGAAGGTCGATTCCAACGTCCGCGGAGACGATCCGCTCCTGCTCGACGGCGCGGATCATGAACGTCAGCCCCCCTTCGCGCAGGTCGATCACCGGCTCGGCGAAACCCGCGTCGCGCATTGCCTGACTGACCTGCCCGGCCTGCCCTCGCGGCGTGTGCGCAACGATGGCGTCCAGACTGGAAAGATACGTGTTGAGCTCATCCTCGCGGATCGTCCATGTGAACGGCCGGGCGCGCTGCGACTCGTTTCCGAACTCCTGCAGACGCATGCCCAGACGCTTGACGGCCGCCCGCTGCTCGACCTCGGTCAGCGCCAGCGGACGGTAGGCCTCCGGCACCCGCGATGCCATCCAGTACAGCACGGCCGCCGCGATCAGGATCGCAACGACCAGCCCGAGCCCCGCCCACTTGACCCAACGCGGAACGCTGATCATCCGTCACTCCGCCGCGAAGTAGCCCCGCAGCACCTGCCGATACCGGGTCGGCACGGCGCCGCGGTTCAACCGTCCGGCCGCCCGTTCCTGAGCGCGGCGCCACGCGCTGTCGTACGTCCGGAATTCGCCATCTCCCGTCTCGGGCGCGCCCGTCCCCGCCGCGCCGTTCGCATCCTCGTACAGCGGATCGTACACCAGCACCCTCTCGGGCGCTGGCGGCGGCTCCTGCGGGCGGGTCTCCGACGCCTCGCCGCCGTCGCCCCCCCCCGTCCCGGCGCCGTCGCCGCCCGGCGCGCCCAGGATTCCCGCCAGCGCCGCGGCCAGCCGATCCATCAGGCGCCGGTCTCCCGAACCGATCCGTTCCATTCGGCGGGCGAGCTCGGCCGGATTCTCCCCCTCCGCCGCCTCCGCCGCGCGGCGAAGCGCCTCGGCCAACGCCGGGTCGTCCCGCGCCCGCTCCGCCAGCCGCAACAGCTCCGCCGCGAGCTGCTCGCGCTGCTCGTCGGTCAACTCCGACCGCCCCGCCAGCAGCTCCGCCGGTCCGGCAGGTCGCGAGGGTTGCGCCACCCAGGCGAGCGTTCCGCAGACCAGCAGCGTGATCGCCAGCGCGGCCGGGGTGCGGCGCGTCCGCCGCCAGAGCGGCGCTTCGAGCGCCCCGGTGCTCCGGGTCGCCCGCACGGCCTGGGCGTACACAGCCGTCGCTTCCGGTGTATCGCGGCGCTCGCTGTCCGCCAGCTCCACTGCCGTCGACAGCCGTTCGGCCAGACCGAAACGCACATCAAGTTGCCGCGCCGCGGTAAGCCGCGAAACCGGTGTCATCGCGGACACCGCTGCCGCAAGGAGCATTGCAGTGCCGATCAGCGCCGCCACCGTCTGCCAAGGCGTGACAAGCGTGCGTCCAATGACAATCGCGATGATCGTGACCGCGAGGGCGAGCCCGCAGACCGTCGCGACAATCCCGACCGTTGCGACGTCCACGCCCAGGCGTCGCCTCATCCCGCGTCGGCAGACGGCCGTGAGTGCGATGGCGGCGAGAGCACACACCACAAGTCCCGTCGGTTCGGACCAGTCGGCCGCCATCCGGGCGAAGATCAGCGCCGCGCCTACGCCGGCCGCAAGCGTCCCCGCAACGGCGGCGCGTTCCGCGGCGCGGACGAGCGTCAGCTTTCGCCGCACCCGATCAACGACGCCCAGCACGTCCTGTCGGGATCGATCGTCCATTCGGTTCCCAGGTGTCGCGCGCACGCGGCTTATTTGGCCACTTTAACCCGCCCGGCCGGTCTGTGGCGAGCAGATGTCGGTCCGCTGCGGGGGGCGAACGACCGGCACAGGCCGCTACGATCGCCCTTACGGGGCTTGCACCGCCTGCCACGGGGATTCGCATCGACGCCCTTGCGTGGTGCCCTGCTTCCCTTGGGAAGCATGTTCCTACGGGGACAGGACATGCCCCGAACGCCCCTTCTGCCGGGAGTGTGGCAAGTCGTCCGCCCTGCCGCTGCCGGTTGCCGTCCAGCGCCTCAGTGCGTCAGGGCGTAGGTGAAGATGTCCACGCCGAGGCGCATCGCGGAGGCGTCCGAGTAGCCGCGGTTGTAGGCGTATCCGAGCTGCTCCCACCCGTTGCAGAGGCTGAAGGGCGAGTAGATGACCGCGATCTGCCCGTCGACGGTGATGCCGTGCAGCGTCGGGGCGTTGAGCGTGGGGTTCTGCTCGCGGACGATCTCGGTGTACTCGACGGTCTTGACCTTGTACGGCACCTGGTAGATCGGCGAGCTGAGCGGAAGCGTCGCCAGCTCCTTGCCGGGCAGGACCTTCTTGATCTCGCGACGGAAGGCCTCGTCGAACGCCTTGCGCCCCGCGGCCGCGTCGGCGACCAGCACGCCCCCGCTGTCGAGGTAGCTCTGGAGTCGCGCCACCTGCACCTCGTCCAGCGTGAAATCCCGCAGCCCGGTCATGTAGAGCACCGGGTGCTTGAAGACGTCCACGTTGGTCAGGTCGACGATCTCGCGTTTGAACTGGACGTCCAGCGTGGTGTTGTTCTGCATGTACTTCATGAGCGTGGGCAGCGCGTTGGGGGCGGGGTCCCAGTCGCCGTCGTGGACAACCTGGGCGATCACCAGCTCGCCCCGCGTCTGCTCGCCCTGCTCGTGGAAGATTTTCTCGGTGCCCCAGGCGCGGGCGTACTCCATGTTCGCCAGCGTCGTGGTGATGATATTCACGCCCAAGGCGGTCGCGTCGTCCTGGTGGTAGAGGATGCCGCCCTCGATCGGGTTGTTGACCACGTCCCAGCCGCAGTTCAGATCGATCGGCGAGAAGATGATCGCCGGACGGCAGCCGAGATAGACCGCCTCGAGGTACGGCGGCATCTTCTTGAACGGGTCGGTGTCCTTGCGGACGCGCATCTCGTCGATCTGGAAATAGGCGTGGTAGAGCGGGGAATCGGTGTCGATCGGCGCCAGCTCGCGGTCGGGGAACAGGCGGGCGATCTGCACGCGCGCGGTGTCGACGAATTCCTTGCGCCCGCAGTTGGCGTGGACGACGAGCGTCCCGCCGTCGTAGATGTACCGTCGCAGCTTGTTGAGCGTCTCGGCCTGCAGCGCCGGCATGGGCGTCCAGCCCGTGACGTACAGCAGCGGGAGTTCGGTCGGGTCGAAACTGAAGCCCGCCAGCGTCATCGGCGTGAAGCGGTAGCGGATGTTGAGCTTGCGGTTCGCGTAGCCCATCAGCCGCTCGATGTCGAGCTGCGTCGTCGGCATCGCCCCGACCACCTGGCGCTCGCCGTCGACGATCTTCGCCTGCGCCTCGAACTGGATCATCCCGATCAGCGCGGGCGGCGCCGGCTGGCGCTTCTTCTCGCTGCGCCGCAGCGGCGTTGCCGGAAGCGGAAGCGGCGGAATGCCCTCGGCGGCGCTCATCCGCTGGGGCTTGGCCTTGGGGGGCGCGACCTTGGGATTCTCCCACGCCGCCGCGGGAGCGGTCCACGAGGCCGTCACGGCTGCGATGAGAAGCACCGTCGTCCATGCACGAAGCGTTCGAGCCGTCATGTCCCTTGCCTCCGGCCTGTCGGCCTGTTTGCCCGGCGCGCGGGCGCACGTCGCAACGTTCCCGTCTTCGTCAGCTTACTACTCATTATAACGGTCGCGCAGCGCCGCGGTTCTCGCCAATCCGATTTTCCGACGGCGTCGCGGGCCTGTTGGGGCCGGGACTTACGGCGATTCGCCGGTCAGCTCCTCGATGCGGCGCCGCGCGTAGGTGACGTTGCTGGAGTTGAACTGCTCGTGCTCGATCGCCTCGCGGTACAGCTCGATCGCCCTGAGACGGTTGTGCAGGCGGATGTCGCACACTGTCGCGGCCTGGAAGCGGGCGGGCTTCGGGAGGTCCGGATCCCACTGCCATGCCCGCTCGTACCACTTGACCGCCCGCAGGTTCTCGTTGAAATACTCCTTGTAGATCTCGGCGATCAGGTAGGCGCTGCGGGCGATCTTCGTCGAGCGCGGATACAGCCGGATCAGCTCGCGGAACGTGCCCAGCGCCCGACGCTCCTTCTCGTAGTCGATGACCAGCGGAACGATGCGCCCCCGCTCGTAGAGTTTCTTCGCCTCGGCGAACAGGGCGTCGGCCTGCGGGATGACCTCGACGGGCTCCAGGTCGGCCGGCGGCACCTCCGCCTCCAGGAAGTACATGTACGTCCGGATCGGATCGAACCGCTCCATGACGTTGCGGACGCGCCGCCCCTTGTAGCTGTCCGGGTCGCGGGCGAAGTAGAACTCCGCCAGCTCGTCCAGACCGGCCAGGTAGTCCTGCCGCAACTCCACCACGTACTCGACCAGCACCGGCTCGGACGCGTCGGTGAGCGACTCGCCCTCGGGGGGGAGGATCTCCGGTATGCCCGTCCACTCCAGCATGTGGGCCTGGCGGAGGTTCTTCTGCTCCCGCTCGGTCCAGCGGTACTTGTCCATGTTGCCGATGCGGTAGTAGTAGCCCTGCAGGACGTCCAGACGATAGGCGTACTCGACGCGCGCCGTCTCCAGCGCCGTGACGGCCGACACCTCGGCCTGGCTCGACGGATCGACCGTCAGCACGTCGATGACTTCGCCGTCCGCCGTCTTCGGCGGACCCGGCGGCCTGTCGCAACCCGCCGCCAGCAGAAGCCCCGATGCGCCGATTACGAAGGCCCACACCGCTGTCCGCTTCATGGGCAGATTCCTTTCAGAGTGTCCCTGTCTGATCCGCGGGTATTATTGTGCCCGACTTCTCCGCTTTGCAAGCCGATTGCGGGCGAGGCGGTGAATCGATAGACTCGCCCCGCTTCTCATCGACACTTTCGGAGAGCCGCCATGAGCCTTGCCGCCC
>CAZADC010000138.1:0-8509 GCA_964483755.1 uncultured Planctomycetaceae bacterium
GGCAGCCAGGCCGCCCATGTCGGCGGGAGCCCGACGTGCCGGCAGAGGTAGACGAACGCGTAGAACGTCAGCACCATCAGCAGGCACAGCGTGGCGGATGCCTTGATGTTTCGCTCGCGGGAGATGATGAACGGCAGCGCCAGCAGGAGCATGATGAGATTGTTGATCGGGTCGGTGATGCGGGTGTGTCTCGTCAGGCGGGCGGCGTCGGTGTCCGCGATCTCCTGCCTGCGAATCAGCTCGCCGAGCTGCGAGCTGGACATGTAGCTCAGCCATTCGCTCTTCTGGCGGAGGACCAGGTCCTCGCTCTTGAGATCGCTGGGGTAGAAGAGCTTCGCGTCGGTCAACGCCCATCCGCTGTCGTCGGCCGACTCGCCAGGCTTCCAGACGGCGGAGGCGGCGACGAACGTGCCCAGCGGTTGACCGGCGTCGCTGGTGAAGATGAATCGCGGCTCGATGAGCGTGCCGGCCCGCAGACGGGGCGGCTCGCCCTCGACGGGCGGATCGAGCAGCAGCCTGTCCGCCTCGATTCGCATGCCGTAGCGGTCGTCGCGGGCGGAGACGTTCCTGGCCGAGGGAATCTTCTCGACCGGCGGCGCCGACCTGCCCGCGCGGCGCTCCTCGGCGACGGCGATGTCGAGCAGGCGGGACGGGCCGATGTGCGTCCAGACCTCCTCGTGGGTGGGCACCTCGATCCACGCCCCGTCGCCGCCGCGGGTGGTCCGCGCCATCACGGCGCCCTCGATGTCCCATCCCTCACGTCCGAACCGCTTCGCCGGACGGGCCAGCGCGCCCGACAGCGACACCAGCTCGGCGAAGTTGTCGTCACGGACGACGACGATCGGCCCGGCCATCATCTCGGTCGCCGGGTCGAAGCGGTGGGCGTACCACACGGTGTTGCGGCGGTCGGTCACCATCTCCACGCGGAACGACTCCCCGGCCGTCGACACCTCGTCCCGGCTGCGCACCAGCCGGTGGGCGACGCGCGGGATCAGCAGCTCCTGGTCGACGATGATCAGCCCGCCCAGCAGCATTGCGCAAAGCACGATCGGCCAGATCACGCGGTGCAGGCTGAATCCGCTCGCGAGCATGGCGGTCAGCTCGTTGGTATGGTTCATCATCGCGAGGGAGAACGCGGCCGCCGCGACGATGATCACGCCGCCCAGCTCGCCGAAGTAGACCAGCGACTGGTGCCCGTAGTAGCTGCCGATCTGCGCCAGCGTTTCGGCGAAGGTCTTGTCCCGCTCGACGGTCCGCTCGACGGGCTGCCCGTCGATCTCGACGATCCGCGTCTCCTCGACCCTCTCGCCGAACTCGTCGATGTTTACGAACAGGTCGGTGACGATCCGCAGGGACATCAGCACTACGAACCACAGGATGGCCGAGGTCAGGAAGTTGCGGACGATGTATCGATCCAGCGTCTTCACGGGTCACCTTCGCAGGACGTACGCGTAGACGGCGGCCGAGCCCAGGATCAGCAGGACGATGCCCGACCAGATCACCGTCAGCCCCGCCGTCTCGGATACGTCCGGGTTGGTCACCATCTGCTTGCCCATGATGACCATGATGATCACGACGGCGGCGGGGACGACCATGATGGCGAACGCGCTGATGATCTGCCCGCCGCGGAACATGAGCCCCAGCGCCGCGCCGAGCGAGACCAGCAGGAAGCAGCTCAGCCCGTAGGCGACCCGCCCGTGCATCTCCGCGCGGATCTCCCCGAGCAGCTCGGTGACCATCCGGTTCTTGAGCCGCCGGATGTCCTTGAGAATGCCGGCCGAGCGGATGTCGGGCAGTCCCTGCTGGTTGTAGATGTCCTCGAGCTCGATGGCGTCGGCGCGCTGCCGGATCTCCTCGGGGATCGGCAGCTGTCCGCTGACCCACTCGCCGCGCCAGACGGGGTTGGACGGGCCCTCGTCCAGGTGCCGCACGGCCACGTTCCCGCGAAGCTCGATCGTCACGAAGCTCGTGCTGGCGTCGGTCTCGCCCACCTCGCGGATGCTCATGGCTCCCGTCCGGTCGAACCGCTGACGGACGGACCAGTTCGCCTCGACGATGCCCTCGTCGGCCGAGATGCGCCGCACCGGCTGTCCGTCACGGACCAGCGTGACCTCGACGCGATCAGGACGTCCGCCCGCGCCGGGCCTCGAGAGCAGGCGGAGGCGCCCTTCCTTCTCCATCCGGGCGGCGGGGGCGTCGATGCGGTAGGTCGCCTCGTCCTCCTCGTCAGTGAACCGGGCGTAGGGTTCGCCGGCGCGGACCGCCTTCGCCACGGCGCCGACGGCGAGGTCGTGGCGGATCTCGCGGCGGATGTCACGCAGCTTGCTGCGAATCTCGGCGTTCTTCTCCGGGCTGCGGAGCGTCGCGAGCAGACGGTTCCAGTCGTACCAGCTCGGCTCCTCCTGGGCGGGGTTGGGCAGCGCCACCGAGGGAAGCTCCTGGCTGGTGAGCTGGACCATGTACCGGCTGCCGGTGTGGAACAGCACCGGGTTGACCAGGTGGACCGTGACGTAGGTCTCCGCGCCCTGGGAGTCGAAGCTGACGTACGCCGCCCGCGCGGTCAGCAGGCGGAGATCCTCCTCGCGCCCCGTGTCGGCCGCAACGACGCCCTCCAGCATGCCCGTGTCGGGATGCACGCGATCGGCGTGGATCATCAGCTTGCCGGCCTGGAGCACGTCGCCGGAGGCGAGCTGGCGGAAGGCGATCGATCGCAGGTTCGCCTGCACCGAACGGGCGCCGCGGGCGACCATGATCGGCGCGACGAAGTTGCTCAGCACCAGCGCGGCGATCGTGACGGCGACGCCGAGGTAGATGGCCGGCTTGAGAACGGTGAACGTCGACACGCCGCTGGCCCGGCAGGCCATCAGCTCGTTGTCCTGGCTGAATCGCCCGTAGACGATCGTCGCGGCGAACAGGGCGGCGACCGGCAGCGTCAGCGAAAGCATGACCGGCACGGTATACAGGAACAGCGCGCCGAGCTGCTCGGCCGCCAGCCCCTGCTGGGTCAGCGGCTCGACGATGGCGAAGATCGTCATCACCAGCGTGAAGGCCACCAGCGACAGGCCGGTGATCTTCAGCAGGTCCCTTGCAATGTATGTATGCAGCGTCCGAAGCACGCCGGCTGGCTCCCTGGTCGTCCGCTGTGCCCCGCGGCCGGCGGCCGCGACGGGCGGGAACGTGCCCACACTCTACCGATCGACCGGCGGGGCGTCCACACGCTCGTGAACGCCCCGGCTGGCGGCGGAACGGCCGCGACGCCGGGCCGGGGCATCCCGCGCAACAGGTTTCAGGCGTCGCGCACGATGCGGTTCAGCCCGGCGACGATCGCGCGGACCGCGGCCTGGTCGATGTTCGTGTCCCGTCCCACGCCGTAGACCACGCTCCCGTCGTCCAGCTTCAGCGGCACGTACGCCACCGCCTGGGCGTCGGCGCCCTTTCCGACGGCCTGCTCGTCGTAGTCCTCGATGGTGAACTGCGGCGCGTCGAGTTGCTGCACGGCGTGGACGAACGCGGAGACCGGCCCGTTTCCGTCAGCCGACACGCTTCGTTCACCGCCGCGGACCTTGATGCGGACCTCGCCGTGAATGTGCGTCGGATCGTCCTCGTCCGGCCGCGGCCAGTAGGCGACCAGCTCGTAGGGTCCGGCGGGTTCGACGAACTCGTCGACGAACGCCTGGTAGACCTCCTCGGCCGTCAGCTCACGGGCGGTGCGGTCGGACAGCGCCTGGACGGCCCGGCCGATGTCGGGGTGCATCGCCCGGGGCGGCTCGAGACCGTACTCCCGCTCGAGCACCCACGCCACGCCGCCCTTGCCGGACTGGGAGTTGATGCGGATGAGCCCTTCGTACTCCCGTCCCACGTCGGCCGGGTCGATGTGCAGGTAGGGCACCTTCCACCGCGCGCCGAACGTCTCCGGCGCCTCGTCGAGTCGCTGCATGCCCTTGCGGATGGCGTCCTGGTGCGAACCGGAGAAGGCCGCGAACACGTACTCGCCCGCGTACGGCTGTCGGTAGTACACCGGCATGCCGGTGAGGCGCTCGACGGTGTCGGCCACGTCGGGCAGGTCGGAGAAGTCCAGCCCGGTGTCGATCCCGCGGGAGGCGAGGTTGTTGGCGAAGACGACGAGGTCGACGTTGCCGGTCCGCTCGCCGTGCCCGAAAAGCGTGCCCTCGACGCGGTCGGCGCCGGCGAGAACGGCCATCTCCGTGCCCGCCACCGCCATCCCCTGATCGTTGTGCGAATGCACGGACACGACGACGCGGTCGCGCCATGGGAATTCACGGCAGAACTTCTCGACCAGGTCGGCGTACTCGTACGGCGGTCGGCGTTCGACGGTGGCCGGGAGGTTGAAGATCATCGGCGCCTCCGTCGTCGCCTTGCCCCACGCCTCGAACACCGCGCGGCAGAGCTCCTGGATGAACGCGGGGTCGCTGTCGGTGAACTCCTCGGGGGAGAACTCGAAGCGGATGTCGCCAGCACAGTCGTCGGCGAGTGCGCGGATCTGCCGCGTCGCCCGGACGGCGAGGTCGATCGTTTCGGACTCGGTGAGCGTGAAGACCTGCCGCATGTGCAGCGGGCTGGCGGCCACGTAGGCGTGGACGATCCCGCGCGGCGCGGTGCGCATCGCCTCGAACGTTCGGTCGATCAGGTGCTCGCGGCACTGGGTGAGGCCCATGACGTAAACGTCGTCGGGGACGTGACCTTCCTCGATCAGCCGCCGGGTGAAATCGAAGTCGTCCTGGCTGGCCGAGGGGAACGCCACCTCGATGTGCTTGAAGCCGATCCGCGTCAGGAGCTGGAAATACTCGAGCTTCTGGGCGGGCGTGAGCGGATCGGGCAGCGCCTGGTTTCCGTCCCGCAGGTCCACGCTGCACCACTGCGGGCTTCGAGTGATCCGTCGCGACGGCCACTGGCGGTCGGGCAGATCGACCGCCGGCGGCGTCGGGTATTTCGGCACGGCTGTCGTCGAGGTGTTCACGGTAGTCGCCTTTCAGTCAGCGTTTTTCGTCCGGGTCAGGTGCGGAACGTGTGCGCACGACGGCTGTGGGCATCTCGGGAGTCGGCTCGGAAACCGAGCCGGCGCCGCCAGTCCGCCGTCGCGGTGACCCGCGCTGCGTGTTGTGCTCATGGTGCGTATCATCGGCCTGATCGTCCTTCGCGGTGGACAAACAAAAAAGCTCCGCGGCGTTCGTCGGACCGCGGAGCATCGGTGCAGGCGTTCGTTCCGCGATCCGTCAGCGCAGCAGGAGCCCCGGAAGTAGCAGCAGGCTCGCGATGTTCGGCTGACGGATCACGGGTGTCTTTCCACCTTCAAGTATACCGTCGGCTTCGACGGCGGGCAAGGGCGCCTCGCGGGGATTCCCAGGGCGGGAAATACTTCGGGCAGCCCGCAGGTTTCTGCGGGCTGCCCGAGGCGCCTGGCGCCGCATTGGCGCCGTGTCCGCTGCACGACCCGGGAGTGAACAGGGCCTGGGCGCCCCGCAGCGGCGGCGCGCCGCTGCCCTCCTGGGACTGCCCAGGCAAGGTCTATCCGGGCACGTCAATCGCCCGCTCGATGAGCCGGATCAGCTGCGAGCAGGTGTAAGGCTTCTGCAGGTAGTGGTCGAAGAAGTCGCCCGTTGGGCCCGTCAGCGCATCTCCCGTGACGACGACGCAGGCGGTCTCCAGCGCCTCGCTGCGGCGGATGCTGCCGCACAGGCCGGTGGCGTCCTCGGTGGTGCAGGTGTGAACGACGACGACCTGCGGGTGGAAATCGCGCGCGATGACGCCCGCCTCGAACGGCTCGCCGGCCGTACGCACGTTGAACCGTTGGGAGGCGTTCATCGCCTCGACCAGCCCCTCCGGCGGACGCCGATCAACAACGAGAACCCGGCAGCGGTCGTCCTCCAGCCCGTCGGTCGGGAGGCCGTAGGCCCGCATGAACGCCAGCAGCTGGCGGCGCGGGATGCGGCGGTCCCGGCTGCCGGGAATGCGGTAGCCCTGGAGCTTGCCCGAGTCGAACCACTTGCTCACGGTGCGCGGGGCGACGTGGCAGATGCGGGCGACCTCGCCGGTGGTGAGTACTTCCTTGTCCGTTTCCTGGCTCATGCGGTTGGTCTCGGTGTTGGCCGACGTGTTCGGCGTTGCATTGACTTCATCGGATGCTGGCGGCGCGGCTTTAGTAACTCCTGCGGGAAAACCCGCCTGTCCGGCTTGCGGCGCAGGCCGCAACGGGCGGAGCGATTGAAAACCCCCGCCCGCGTCGGTATTCTTCCGGCATGGGCGTGACCCGCGCGAAGATCGAAGCCAGTCCCTCACGCATCCGCGACAACGTGGCCGATGCGTGTGCCCGATCAGCGGGTTCTGGGGACAGATACCTTAAGTCGCTTGCCCGGCTGGTCATGCGGAGGTAGGATGCGGGCATGCCTCGAATCGCGAGAGTGGTCGTGCCGGGGATGTCGCACCATGTGACGCAGCGGGGTAACCGGCGGGCGGACGTGTTCTTCGACCTGGGCGACCGGGAGCAGTATCTGTCGCTCTTGCGTCAGTGCGCCCTGCGGCACCGGCTGCGGATCTGGGCCTACTGGCTCATGGAACCGGGGGACACCATTGCTGGTATGTCGCCAGACCTGCCTGCAAAATGGTATGGTGGCCCCAGATATTCCAGATATTCCCGTCGTCCTCCGAGACGGCCTGGAGGAACGTGGTCCGCTGGTCATCGCGGCAGAAGACGAAGAGCCTGGCCTTGCCCTGCTCATCGACCAGCCGGTGAATCGTGGGAGCGCCACGGCCGAGTTCGAGCCAGTTGGCGGGCAGGTCGAGGTAGTCGCTCCAGGTCTTGCCGCCGTCGTCGCTGCGCTTCATATAGCCCACCGGCGCGCCGTGCTGGCGGGAGCCGTCGCGCCGACCCTGCCAGACGGAGAAGATCGTCCTGCCGTCGGGCATCAGCACCGTGCTCGGATGCCCGTTCCATTCGATGTCGGTGCCGCGCGCCACGAAGACGTGCCGTTCGGTCTGCACCGAGATATCCAAGATGGGCAGGCTGATGTGCTTGAGTGGTTCGTGCTTCATGAGTCCCGCCTTTCCAGGCCAATCAAGGCGTCCTCCGCTGCACGCGCGACCTGTCGGGCGGGGCGGAGCCCAACCCGAGGATCTCGTGGCGCAGGCGCAAGTAGATCAGGCAGTTCTCGAAGCTCACGCCCACGCAGAAGTAGTAGCGGTCCAGCCCGAAGGCGTCGCACCACTCATCAAAACGGTGCGGGTCAAGGTCCGGGTTCAGTCCTTCCCGTCGCCAGCGCTCAAGGGCCTTCGGCAGCAGCCCGTGATCCATGTTGGGCACCCGGGCTCCCGGCTTACGCCGGCGAAGGCACGATAGTTAGCGCGTAGATTCATCTGTATCTCCGACTCTCTGACCCGTAAGCCCGGAAGTCGAACACCTCGGCGTGCGGACTGCCCCAGGTAGCGTGGACGACCAGGCGCAGGCGACTTGCTTTGACCGGGGTGAAAGCGTGCCGACGGAAGCGCAGGATGTTGCCGCGCTCGCGGAGCAGGCAGACGGTCCGTCCCTCCACCTCGGCCAGCACGTCGTAGTCCTTGACCAACTCCGGATGCATGCCGGTGATCGCGTGCCGCTTCCGGTCCAGGGCGCTGTTGAGGACCAGCTCGACGCTGGAGACTTCGCCTGGTTGGGCCAGTTCCAGTTCGAGCCAGGCGGGCTCGGCCGGGTCGAGAGCCGCCGAAGCCCAGAGATGCGGCAGGCCGAAGGGGCGGAGGTACCCGTCGGTCGCATTCTCCGGCCGGTACGGGCGCTGCTCAGGCGTCATGCGGAAGCACGGCACATACGGCAGCACGGTCATCCACGTCGGCGGGTCCTCGGGCTTGAAGTTGAGCCCGAGCACACCGGTCATGCCGGCCGTCGTGTAGCGCAGCAAGACCTTGGGATCGGGATCGAGCACCGCCAAGAGCTTCTGGCCGGCACCGGGGACGGCGTTGATCGGGAAGGCGACCCACCCGTCGCCGGAGACCGGGACGGTCAGGTCGGCGACCTTCTCGGCCGGGCGGTAGTTCTGCGGCTTGTCCGCGGCGTAGGCACGCAGACGCACCTCGGTCGCCTCATAGGCGTGCAAGTGCAGCTCCAGCGCCTCCAGCCGCTCGGTCTCGACCGGCAGGAGCATCCCCGTCGGGGCGGTCAGGGCCAGCCACTGCGTCCCGGAGGTCAACTCACAGCGGCGCTCGCTCGATGCCGTCACGCGGGCGGTGCGGGAGAGGTCGTCCGGCTCATTCAGACGGTAGCCGATGATCGACTGGTCCGCGCGTGCCAGGCGCAGCTGCAGTTTGGGCATGTGTCCGTGGCGGATCTCGTCGGGGGTCAGACCCTTCTCGATCCCGTAAGCGGCGGCCGTGCCGACGGCCTGCCCCATGACCGCCGTCGTGGCGATCACACGCAGCACGCCGAGGCCCTCGTGGGTGACGCTGATGTTGCGGCCGGCGAAGAGCAGGTTCGGGACGTTTGCCGAATACAGGCAGCCGA
>CAZADC010000139.1:0-8507 GCA_964483755.1 uncultured Planctomycetaceae bacterium
CAAAGACTTCGTCAACTGATGGCGGCCGGATAGGCTTACGGCGTTGCATGGCACCAGGCTTGGGGCGATCGATGCAAGCCCCGCAGGGGCGGCCGTCAATAGCCCAGGGCGAAACGAAGCGAAGCCCTGGGATCGCGGCCGGCACGGCGGAAGCCCCGCAAGGGGCGATCGTGACGTCCCAACACTGCCACGCACCGCGAAGACTCGCCCGGCGGCTCCTGCGATCATCCGCCGGAGCGTTCGCTCAGGCGGCGGTAGTACTGCTCGAGCACGTCGCGGTACTCGGCCGGCATCTTGCCCTTCATCGCGTCGGCGATGTCGTCGCGGATGTACTTGGGCATGTGGGCGGTCGTGTCGGTCTCGACCTCGATCCCCCCGGCCGCGTGAATCCGCGCCTGGCGGAGCGCGTCGAGCGTCTCGTCCTTTCGCCGCAGGGCGTTCTGGTAGCGGTAGTTGGCCAGGTCGTCCCGGACGCGGTCCATGAGGATGATGCCCTGGAGCATCTTGAAGTTCGTGTAGTCGCTCGCCTGGAAGTTCTCGCGCAGGCGGTTGAACTTCTGCATCAGCGTCGCCTGCTTGCCCTCGAGCCGGCCGAGGTCCTTCTTCAGCGGCGGCGGGACCGGACCTTCGAGCCCTTCCTCGCCGGGCCCGCCCATCTTTCCGCCGCCCGTGGACCCGCCGGCCTGTTCCTCGGAGACGTCGTTGATCTGCCCCTTCTGGAACGGCTCGGGGGTCAGGCGCGTCGGCGTGCGCCGCCCACCCTTTCCAACGGCCTTGTCCTCGACGAACTCGCCGGAGCTCTTGCCCTGGCGCCCTTCGCCGGACCGCCCGGCCAGCTCGTTGGTGTTGGGCAGGTGATTTCCGGTCACGCCCTGGGCGTTCATGCTGGAGATCGGCCCGTCGAGGGCGTCCCATCCGATGCCCTGGTCGCCGGACATCGTGTACTTGCTGGTGATGTCGTCCATCTCCTCGAAGAGGTCTTCCTCCTCTTCGAGCAGGTCGCCGACGAGGTCCTCCAGCTCGTCCGGCAGCTCGGGCGCCTCGACGTTCTCCTGCCCGGCCGGCTCCTCCATCTTCCACGCCTCGCGGTCGGGCTTGTCGGGCAGCCATTTCTCGATGTTGGCGGTCAGGCTCTCGGCCTGCTCGATGGCGTTGTCCTCCAGCGCGGTCGCGATCTCCTGCGACTTGTTGGACAGCGCGTCCTTCGCCATCGTGATGTCCGACTTGACGGAGATCAGCTCCTTCATCGTCACCGGGTTGGAGAAGTCCTGCTGGGCGAGCTTGGAGAAGTCGGTGAACTTCTCGTTGATGAACTTCTCCCAGTCGGTCATGCCGGCCTCGAGGTCCTTGAGCAGCTCCTCGTCCTCGGGCGTGAAGTTGTCCACGGGCTTCTTGGCGAGCCGCTCGCCCGCCTTGACGGACTTCCGCGCCGCCTCGATGAACTCCTCGAGCCCGCGGTGCAGCTCGGCGATGCGTTCCTGCTCCTCGGGCGGGATGTTGTCGCTCTCGGTCGCAGGGTCGCGATCCTTCGTCCTGTTCGCCAGCGACGGCATGATCGCCAGCAGCGTCTGCAGCGTATCGATGATCTTGTCCTGCGTGCCGCCGATCGCCTCGAACCCCCCGCCGCGCGGCTCGCCCGCCTTGACGGTGTCCACCACGACCTGCGCCTGGTCGATCGCGAGCTGCGCCTCGTTGTTCGCCAGCAGCGCCAGCGCCTGCTGGATGGTGGTCATCTCCGGATCGAACGGGAAGTTGTCCACCACGTCGATCATCCCCGAGCGGATGTCCCGCTGGGCGACGCCGACGTTCGTGACGCGCGCGGCGACCTTCGCCAGCGAGGCCGCTGCGTCCTCCCCGCCCTCGCGCGCCGTCAGCAGCCGCGGGTAGTCCTTCGCCGAGATCATCGTCTCGACCTTCGCGTGCTCCTGGCGCTCGAGGATATCCATCAGCAGGTTCCGCAACTCGTCGTAGCGCTTCGCCTTCTCCTCGGCGAGGCGGTCGGCGTTCTGCACGGTGATCTTGTACTTCGGGGAGACGGCGGTCTGCGGGCCGCCCAGCTTCGCGAGGTTGCGGTTGTCCCGCGCGATCGCGTAGTAGACGATCGTCACGCTTCCGTCGTCGGGATACGTGGCCGGAATCGAGAAGTCGTGCTCCACCACCGTCTCGGACTTGCCCGTCACGTCGAAGGATTCGTCGGCGATCCGCCGGTCGGCGCCCTCGATCTCGGCCGCCATCCGCAGCTCGGACAGGGCGTACTTGTCGTAGGCCTTGATGCCCATCCGCAGCTCGTCGCCGGGCGGGAGCGTCACGTCGCGCCCGGGCTCGGTGAACTCGACGCGCGGCGGCGCGTCGGGAATCGAGTGGATGCGATAGTACCCGCTCATCATCGCCCGACCGGCCGCACTGTACTGGTTCACGCCGCCGTCGGTCGAGCCGAGGTCGGGAAGCTGCTGGAGCGTGTTGCCGCGCGAATCGCGGACGATCAGGCGGTACGCGCTGTCCTCGTGGACGTCGATCGCGGCCGTGAACTCCCGGTCGTCCGGCGAGGCCTTGAGCATCTCCGTCCCGCCGCCGCGGTATTCGAGCACGACCGACGGAACCGGCGCCGAAAGGCGCAGGCGCACCGTGACGGTCGAGCCCATCGGCGCCTCGATGCCGCCCTCGGCGTTCGTGACGACCTTGTCCTCCAGCCCGGTGTAGGGCGGGTAGGCGTACTCGAGGTCCAGCCCGTCAACCTCGACGCGCTTGAGGACGGTGACGGTGTAGTACGGCCTGTCCAGCGGCCAGCGGGTGTCGCCGATCCGGACGGCGTAGTTGACGTCCTGCTCCAGACGTCCGAGCGACCCGGAGAAGTTGACCTGGTTGATGTCGCCGACCATGGGGCGCGCCTCGCCGTCCTCGACGAGGATCTCCGCGTCGAGGTCGCGGGCGTCGGGGTTGCGGACGGAGGCGATCACGTTGACCTGCTCGCCGGAGAAACGCGTCGCGTCGCCCGGCTCGACGGAGAGAATTCTCACCTCGCCCTGCTGGGCGACGTACTCGGTCGGCGAGAAGATCGCCTTGAAGCCCCGCTGCATCGGCCCGGCCTGGAGGACGCCCATCCCCGCCAGCAGCAGCGCGGCTGCGCCGAGGGCGATCCCCCAGCGCTGCAGCGGCGTCGTGGAGACGCTCTGGTGCACGTTGAACCGTCGCGAGCGACGCGACGCCTCGTGGATCGCCTGCTGGACCAGTTCCGGGCTGACCTGGTCGCGGTCCTCGCTGAGCAGCACCGAGTTGATCAGGTCGTTATGCAGGTCGGGAATGTGCTGCTCGATGAACCGCGCCGTCTCGGCGGGCGTCTGCTTCCACAGGAGCGGGCGGACGAGGAACCACGCCACCGCCCCCGCGGCCGCCAAAACGATGCCGCCCAGCAGAGCCCACCGCAGCAGCACGGGCGGTTGGCCCGGCCAGTACCCCGCGGCCGGCAGGGCGATCAGCGCCGCGGCCAGGAGGATCGTCAGCACCGCGACGACACCCGTCGCCAGGCGCATGATGCGCCGGCGTCCACGGACGGAGTCGATCTGGCGGAGGATGTCCTGCACGCCCCGGTAGCGATTCAACGTGGTCATGTCGTGTCCTCGGCTGTCTCAGGCAACCGACTTTGCGCAGCGCGGCGTGCCTTTCGAGGCCGCCGCGCGCTGCTCTCTCATGTCGCCGCCGATCCTCGCGGCGCCCTGAAAGGACACCGCGCAGGCCTGTTCGGCAACCGCGCGAGTTCGCCCGCCGCGCGGGCGGTTCGGCCGCCCCGGCGGGCGCAAACAACATCCGTCGCGCCCTCAACTATACTAACGTCCCCGCGGGGCGGAAGTTCCAGGTTTTCCCGGCGGGACCGCACGGCGCACGGCAGGGGCGTCGCGATTGACACATGCGTCGGGCGGGCGGTAACGTAGCCGGACCATGAGTGAAACGGCGAAGCAGGCCGAGCAGGCCGTCGCGGACATCCTGATCGTCGAAGACGAGGTGGCCCACGCCGACGCGATCGAGGAGGGGCTCTCGCGCCTCGGGCACCGCTGCGTCGTCGCCCACGACGGCGACGAGGCCGTCGGGCGCATCCGGTCGCAGCACTTCGACGTCATCGTCACGGACCTGAAGCTCGGCGGCGAGTGCGACGGACTGGACGTTCTCCGCGCCGCCAACGAGCACCTGCCCGGCGCGAAGGTGATCCTCATCACCGCCCATTCCTCCGTCCAGACCTGCCGGGAGGCCCTGCAGGAGGGCGCGTTCGACTACATCGAGAAGCCCATCAACCTCGACGACCTCCGCACCGTCGTCTCCCAGGCGGCCGAGCTGACCGCCCAGCGGCGGGTCATCCACGAGCTGCGGGAGCAGATCGACGAGAAGTACGGCTTCGAGAACATCATCGCCCACTCGCCGGGGATGATGCGGATTCTCGACACCGTCCGTCGCGTGTCGTCCAGCGACCTGCCGGTGCTGATCCTCGGCGAGTCGGGCACGGGCAAGGAGCTGCTGGCCGGGGCGATCCACCGCAACTCGCGCCGCAGCGAGGGGCGGTTCGTGCCGATCAACTGCGCCGGGCTCAGCGAGACGCTGCTGGAGGACGAGCTGTTCGGGCACGTCAAGGGCGCCTACACCGGGGCGACGGGCGACCGGGCCGGGCGGTTCGAGCACGCCGACGGCGGGACGCTGTTCCTCGACGAGATCGGCGACATGTCCCAGGCGATGCAGGCGAAGCTGCTGCGGGTGCTGGAGAACGGGGAGGTCGTCCGCGTCGGCGCCAACGAGGCGATCCGGGTGGACGTGCGGGTCATCAGCGCGACCAACGCCGACCTCGCCGAGCGGGTCGCCGAGAAAAAGTTCCGTGAAGACCTGTACTTCCGCATCAAGGGCGTCACGATCGACATTCCCCCGCTGCGCGAGCGACGGGAGGACATCCCCCTGCTGATCGACCATTTCATCCGGCAGGCGAACGAACGCCGCGAGGAGAAGATCGAGGGCGTCACGCCCGAGGCGCGGCGGGTGCTGATGAGCTACCCCTGGCCGGGCAACGTCCGCCAGCTCCGCAACGTCGTCGAGAACATGTGCGTGCTCGCAGCGGGCGAGAAGCTCACCGTCGACGACCTCCCGGCCGAGGTCCACTCCCCGCCGGGCGGCGACGACCAGCCCCTCGCCCAGCTCGCCGGCATCAGCATCGAGGAGGCCGAGAAGGAGCTCATCCGCAACACGCTCAAGATGGTCGAAGGCAACCGCGAGCAGGCGGCGAAGATTCTCGGCATCGGCGAGCGGACGCTGTACCGCAAGATCAAGGAGTACGGGCTGAAGGAGTAGCCCCGGCTTGCCGGCGCAGCAGCTTGGAGCGAGCGCCGCCGGCGCGTACAATCGCGCCCGAACCCACGCAAGGAAGCGATCATGCCCATCCGGGTCCTGCCGACGCACCTGGTCAACAAGATCGCGGCGGGCGAGGTGATCGAGCGTCCGGCCAGCGTCGTCAAGGAGCTGGTCGAGAACGCCCTCGACGCCGGCGCCCGGCGGATCGACGTCCACGTCGCCGAGGGCGGCAAGCGGTCCGTCCGCGTCGCCGACGACGGGTGCGGCATGTCGGACGAAGATCTCCGTCTCGCCTTCGCCCCCCACGCCACCAGCAAGCTCGCCGACGCCGACGACCTGTTCGGCATCGAGACGATGGGATTCCGCGGCGAGGCGCTGGCGTCCATCGCGTCGATCTCCCGCGCCCACGTGCGGACGCGACGCGCCGACGAGACCGGCGGCTGGGAGATCACCGCCGCCGGCGACGAGGTCGGGCAGGTCCGCCCCTGCGCCGCCTCGACCGGCACGACCGTCACCGTGCGCGACCTGTTCTTCAACACGCCCGCCCGGCGAAAATTCCTCCGCACCACCAACACGGAGCTCGGACACGTCACCGAGCAGATCGCACGCCTCGCGCTGCCGCATCCGAACGTCGCCTTCACCCTCACCCACAACGAGCGCGAGGTGAGCAATCTCCCCGCGGCCGAGTCGACCGCACGCCGGATCGCCGACCTGTTCGGCGGCGAGCTGGCCGACGCGCTGCTGCCGGTCCGGACGCGCGAAACGCCGTCGGTCAGCGTCCGCGGGCTGATCGCACCGCCCGGCGCCGCCCGATCCAGCGGCAAGTGGCAGTACGTCTTCGTCAACGGGCGGTACGTCCGCGACCGCTCTCTCTCGCACGCGCTGCGCGAGGCGTACCGCGGGCGGATCGATCCCAGCCGCTACCCCGTCGCCTTCCTGTTCGTCACCGTCCCCCCGGACGAGCTGGACGTGAACGTCCACCCGACGAAAATCGAGGTCCGGTTCCGCAACGCCCAGGCGGTCCACGGCGAGCTGCTGGCCGCGCTGACCGAGACGCTCAATCGCTCCGACCTGACGCCGGCTGCAACCCTCGACCCGGACGAGGACGCAAACGACCCGGACGACCCCGCCGACCGCACCCGGCGCGAGTCGCTCAAGCAGGCGCTGGCGGAGTTTTTCAAGTCCACGCCGCCGACCCAGCCGCGATTCGCGTTCAACGAGTCGATCCCCCGCGCCGCGCGGCCGGTCCCGCGGGCGCCCGCCGATCGACCGGCGCCGCCCCGGTCCGCGCCGCCCCGCCCGGTCGGCAGCGCTCCCCCGCCGCATCGCCCGAGCGCCGACGCCCCGCCGCCCCATCGTCCGGCGGCGCAGGACGCGCCCGCACCGCAGGACGTCTGCCGCCCCGCCGAGGGCGAGAGCCCGCCGCAACCCGCCGCGCCGCGGCGGACGATTCAGGTCCACGACAGCTACGTCGTCACGGAGACGGACGACGGGCTGGAGGTGATCGACCAGCACGCGCTGCACGAGCGCCTGATCTACAACGACCTGCGCCGGCGCCTCACGCAGGGCCGACTCGACGCGCAGAAGGTGCTGATCCCCGAGCCGATCCGCGTCACCGAGGCCGAGGCCGACGCGGCCGAGCGGCACGCCGACCTGCTGGCGAAGCTGGGCATCGAGGTCGAGCCGTTCGGGCCGGGCAGCGTGGCGGTCCAGCAGTTCCCGACGCTCCTGTCGCAGCGCGGCGTCGAGGCGGGAACGTTTCTCCGTGAAATCCTCGACCGCCTCTCGGACGACGACACGACCGACGCCGAGCGTCTGCTCGAAGATCTGCTGGAGATGCTGGCGTGCAAGGCCGCCGTCAAGGCGGGCGATCCGCTGACCGAAGCCGAGATCGACGCCCTGCTCGCGCGACGCCACGAGATCGACAAGGGCGCGTCCTGCCCGCACGGGCGCCCGACGACGATCCGCCTGACGCTGCGGGAGCTGGCGAAGCAGTTCAGGCGCGTTTGACATTCATCGGCCGCCACCCGCCACTGGACCGTTGCGTCCGGCGGACGTTGTGCTACACTTCGCACGGCGACGCAACGCCGGTTTCCCGACACGTGACCATGACGCACAGTTACAGGGAGATTCGCCATGAAACGCTTCGCTCCTCTTGCTGTCTCGCTGCTCGCGATCGCTCTGCTGGCCGGCTGCCAGGGACAGCAGCTCGCCAAAGACCTCGTGACCCCCGCCGGCAGCCGATCCACAGGGCAGTGGTTCGATCTCACGCCCACCGGCAAGCAGATGGTCGAACGCGGACGCATTGACGCCCACCGCAGCATCACCGGCGACGGCGGCGTCGAGATCGACACCTGGGTGATCAAGGCACGCCCCGCGAAGGGCAAGGAGCCCGCCGGCAAGACGATCTTCGTCCTCCACGGACTCAACGAAACCAAGGCCGAGTACCCCTACATGGGCATCGGCGAGCGACTGGCGAAGAAGGGCTACGACGTCGTCCTGCCCGACCTCCGCGGGCACGGGCGCAGCGGCGGGCAGTACCTGACCTACGGCGTCCGCGAGAAGCACGATCTCAAGGCCGTCGCCGACACGCTGATCGACGAGAAGCTCATCTCGCCGGACATCTACGTCTTCGGGGCGAACTACGGCGGGACCGTGGCGATCCAGTACGCCGCGTTCGACGAGCGCGTCGCCGGCGTCACCGCCGTCACGCCGTACCGCGACTTCCCGAGCATGGCGACGATCTGGCTGCAGATGCGTCTCCAGTCGCCGGAGAGGATCAAGGAGGCCATCGCCGAGGCCGGGCAGATCGCCGCATTCGTCCCCGCCGAGGCGTCGGCCGTCGAAGGCGCGCGGAGCTTCAAGGGCCCGATCCTGCTGATTCACGGGCTTCTCGACCCGGCCGCCCCGCTCGCCCACAGCCAGGCGATCCGGGACGCCGCCGCCGGACCGAAGAAGCTCATCGTCCCGACCGTCGACCAGGTCGTGCTGGTGACCATCCTCGAGGACTGGATCGCCGACCGGGTGGACTCGGTCGCCCAGGGGCAACTCCAGCAGGTGACGCCCGGCAAGGACTAGGCGGGCGCACCTGGGCAAAACGCGGTGTCCTTCCCAGGGCATCCCGTTTTCCGGCGTCTGATACGAAGCAAAGCGCGGTGTCCTTCCGAGGGCACCGCGACCCC
>CAZADC010000140.1:0-7470 GCA_964483755.1 uncultured Planctomycetaceae bacterium
CGCCGCCCACGTCCGACTTGTGCACCACCTGCGGGCTGACGATCCGCAGCACGACCGGGTAGCCGATCTCGTCGGCGAAGGCGACGGCCTCGTCCGCATCGCGGCAGAGCTTGTTCCGGGGAACGGGCAGCCCGTAGGCGTCCAGGACGGCCAGCGCCTCGTCCTCGCGGAGGTAGCCCGGCTCGGCGGCGTCGATTACGGCCGCCGCGGCATCATGGTCCACGTCGAGCGGTTCGTACGGCGTCAGTTCCTGCCTGCGCCATCGGACGACCCGCTGCACGTCGGCCATCGCACGGCAGGCCCACTCCGGCAGGATGTAGTGCGGAATGCCCGCGTGCTGGAGGATGTCCACGCCGACCTGGACGTCCGTGGCGCCCATGAAGCTCGTGGCGATCGGCTTGTCGGCGTCGTCGTGGATCCGCACGACGCCGTGGGCGATGTCCTCGATGTCCGTCATCGACTGTGGCGTGAGGATCACCAGCGCCTGGTCGACCGCGTCGTCGGCGAGGACGGCGTGCAGGGCGGCCTCGTAGCGGTCGGAGCGGGCGTCGCCGATGACGTCCACGGGGTTCTTGACGTTGGCGGCCGCGGGAAGCGCGTCGCGGAGGGCGGCCGTCGTACCTTCGCCGAAGCGGGCGATCTCCAGCCCGACCCCGACGGCGGCGTCGGTCGCCATCACGCCCGGCCCGCCCGCGTTGGTGACGATCGCCAGGCGGTCGCCCTTCGGCAGCGGCTGGTGGGTCATCAGGATCGCCGAGTTGAACAGCTCCTCGATGCTGTTGCAGCGGATGATGCCGGCCTCGCGGAACACGGCGTCGCAGACGGCGTCCTCGCCGGCAAGTGAGCCGGTGTGGGAGCTGGCGGCGTCGGCGCCCTCGGCCGTCCTTCCGGACTTGATCACCAGGATCGGCTTGGGGTTGTCGCCGCGGGTGATCTGCCTGGCCGCCTCGACCAGCGCCCGCCCGTCGCGCAGCTCCTCGAGATACAGCAGGATGACGTCGGTCTTCTCGTCGCGATGGAGGTAATGGAGCAGATCGATCTCGGTCACCCCGGCCTTGTTGCCGAAGCTGACAAACTTGCTGAAGCCGATGTGCTTTCCGCGGGCGTAATCGAGCACGGCGGTGCACAGGGCGCCCGACTGCGAAAGGAAGGCGATGCGTCCCTCGTCGGGCATCTTCCGCGCGAAGGAGGCGTTGAGACTGACGGCCGGGTCGGTGTTGATCACGCCGAGGCAGTTCGGGCCGATCAGCGAGATGCCGTACTCGCGGCAGATGTCCTTGAGCTCCTGCTCGCGCTCGGCGCCTGCCGGGCCGACCTCGCGGAAGCCCGCGGAGATGACGATCGCGGCCTTGACGCCCTTGTCGCCGCACATCTTCATCGCGCGATTGACGACGTTGGCGGGGAAGACGATCACGGCCAGGTCGATCTCGTCGGGAATGTCCTTCGCGTAGCGATAGGCGGGGACGGAGCAGATCGACCGCTTGCCCGGCGCTACGGGGTAGAGCACGCCGCCGAAGCCGGTGGTCAGGATGTTGTGGAAGATGTCGTAGGGAACCGTGTCGGGCGTCTGCGTCACGCCGACGACGGCGATGGACTGCGGGTAGAAGATGCTGTCGAGCGGGTCCGCCGGGGCGGCGGACTCACTTGCGGGCGACGATTGCGTCCGGGTCATGCCGTGTCTCCATTGTCGGGGAAACGAAATGTTCGTGGGATTCTGCGCGAGCGAGGCGGGACATGCAAGAGCCCGACCGTCTCTGCGGCCGGGCGCTCACTCGTAGTGAAGCACCGGGCGTCCGACGCGCCGTCGCACGTCCGCCTGCACGTCGATCAGCGTGTCGCGCACACGGCGGACAAGCTCGTCGGCCGGCAGGTCGCGGGCCTCGCTGCGGTGGATCGGCGGCGCGTACTGCACGACGACACTGCCCGGTGACGGGAGCGCCTGCGTCCGCGGCCAGGCCTCGAACGCGCCGTCGATCAGCACCGGGACGGTCCACTCGGCGCTTCGCCGGCTGAGCAGGGCGACGCCGGGCAGGAAGTCACCGATCCGCCCGTCGCGCGTCCGCGTCCCCTCGGCGAAGACGACGACCTGCCGTCCCTGGCGGAGGCGGCGCATCGCCTCCTTCATCGCCCCGGTGTCCGGTCGCCCTCGCCGCACGGGAAAGGCGTTGAGCGACGTGATGAGCCGCCGGAAGCCCGGCGCCCGGAACAACGACTCGCGGGCCATGTAGTTCATCGGACGGCGGAGCGCGAAGCTCATGAGCATCGGGTCGAGAAAGCTCTGGTGGTTGCAGATATAGACCGCCCCGCCGGAGGCGGGCTCGTAGTGGCGGTTGAATACGCGAACCTTCCACAGGGCGCACATCGTCACCTGGAAGACGCGGCGCATCGCCCGGTAGTAGAGGCCCGGGTCCGGCACGCCTTCGCCGAACCGCCGGCCGCGAAGCGCCGGGTTGGGATAGCTCGACGGGTCGGTCAACGCAACGCCTCCACCTGCCGCAGCAGCTCGGCGAGCACATCGTCCGGCGACCGGCCCGACGTGTCCACCACGATCGCATCGCCCGGGCGGACGAGCGGACCGACCTCCCGCGTGCGGTCGCGGTGGTCGCGAAGGCGGATCGCTTCGAGCACCTCGTCGAATTCGGCGTCCTGGCCCGACGCCAGCATCTCCGCGCAGCGCCGCTCGGCACGAATGCGGGCCGAGGCGGTCAGGTAGAACTTGACGTCCGCGTCGGGGAAGACGACCGAGCCCTGGTCGCGTCCCTCGGCCACGAAGTCGCCCAGCTCCCGCCCGATGCGCCGCTGCAGGTCGACGAGCACGTCCCGAACGGCCGGGCTGGAGGCGAGGTGGTGGGCGCTGTCGGTCACGCGTGCGGTGCGTATCTCCCGGGTCACGTCCGCCCCGTCCAGCAGCACGCGCAGCGTGTCGTCGGGGACCAGGTGGATCGACGCGTCGCGGGCCTCGGCGGCGAGGGCGTCTTCGTCGGTCATGTCCACGCCGCTCCGCAGGGCGCGCAGCGTCGCGGCGCGATAGGTCGCCCCCGTGTCGAGGTAGGCGATGCCCAGTGTCCGCGCCAGGTTTCGCGCGGCCGTGCTCTTGCCCGAGCCGGCCGGTCCGTCAATCGTCACGATCATGCGGGTCAGTCTACTCATCCGGACGCCTCGCGCACAGGCCGGGCTGCGACCCGCGAGCGATGATGCCGCGCCTACAATCGCATGGAGGAGAGGAGACGTGCGGCAATGAGTGACGGCGACAAGGACGAAACCTCCGCGGCGGAGCGAACAGCCGATGAACGAACCCCACAGGAATCCCAGCCGCGACTCTGGCCGTGGAGTCGATGCCCCTGCGGCAGCGGCGTGTCGTTCCGCAAGTGCTGCGGCGCCGGCGGGGCCAAGCGATGCAAATATCGGGCCCGCGGCTGAGCACGGGTGACCGCCGGCATCTGCGCGGCGGCCTTTTTTGCGGTACGGCGCATCGGTTTGCGTCTGCTATTCCGCGCCCATCTCCGGCGTGCTCGACCAGGCGATGATCCCGCCCGCCTCGGCGATCGCGTCGACGGCCGAGCGGACCGTGGGCAGATTCACCTTCGGATCGTAGACGATCCACACCCGTCGGGGCGGAACCGCTTTCGTGGCCGGCAGGCTTCTCGCGAGCACGCGCGTCAGCCCCTTCGCGTCGAGCGGAGCTGCGATGATCTGCGGCTCGTTGCCCTCGGTGACCTTGAGCAGCTCCATCTTGCCGTCGGCCGCGATGGTCACGCGGAAGGGCGCCAGCTCGGCCGCGACGCGGTAGAGCTTCGCCGTGTCGTCGCCGCCGAACCATCCGTGGACCATCAGGATGTCGCCCTCGACCACGCCGCGGACGTAGCGGTTCAGGTTGGTCTGCACGTGCTCCACACTCGGCTGGACGGTCAGGATGCTGAACGCCCGAGGGTAGATCGCCCGGATGCCGGCGGGCGTGATCCCGCCCCATTGCGGCGGCTGTCGGTACGGCGCCGTCGACGCCCAGTACTGCGCGTACTCGTGCTCGGGGATGATCAGGCAGTCCGGGTGTCGGCGGTTGAGCTCCTCGAACACCTCGGCCGGCATGATGAGGCCCTTCCAGGCCCAGCCTTCCTTGCTGCGATCGCGGGGCCGCCAGAAGTGGTTCGTGTCGACGTAGAACAGCGTGCAGCCCCAGCGTTCCTTGGCGTAGACGATCTTGGCGTTGAGCAGCTCCAGCGGCGACTGGCCTTCAGCCGTCTCGTGGATCGAGTCGAGCGTCTCGTGGAAGACGCGGTTCTGGCTGGCGTGCGACCAGTTGGACGCCTTGATGGTCTCGACGTCCTTCCACGCGACGCGCTCGCCTTCCGCGTTGAGCGGCGTGAACGTCTGCGGTCGGATGCAGATGCCGGTCCGCAGCCCGGCGTCGTGAATCCGCCCGAAGTAGTCGTCCGCGGCGGCTTCCATCTCCGGGGCGATCCACGGCAGCAGGCGCGGCTCGCCGTAATACGTCGCCTTGGTGAATTCCTGCCCGACCGGCTGCCAGACGATCATGCCCTGCAGGCCGGCGGCTTTCGCGACGGCGATCACACGATCGGCCCCCTTCAGCGCGGCCTGGCGGAACTGCTCGTAGTTCTCGTCCGTGCGGACGTCCCAGTCGGCGGGGATCGGCATGCCGTGCTTCCACCCGCGGGGGTTCGCCTCGCTGGTGCGCCCGTCGGCGATGTGCACGGCGCCGATGGGACGGCGGTCCGGCCAGTCCAGCAGGAACGGATGCCTCTCGGCGAACGCGGCGGCCGCGTCGGCCGTCAGGGCGTGAACGTCGGCGTCGGCGGGGGCGAAGCGCAGGCTCACCCGCCAGCGGTCCGATTTGCCGGGCGCGATCGGGCGGACCTTCCAGACGCCGTCGTACACCTCGCCGCCCGCGTCCGGCACCCCTGCCGTCACACGCAGGGCGAACGGCCCGTCCTTTTCGCGACGGGCGAGCGTGTACTGCAGCGGACCGGCGGGGTCTGTGCTCGTGACGACCGCCTGTCCGACGGCGCATTGTGCCTGCACGATCAGCGGCGCGCCGATGCTGGCGTCGGCGCGGGCCCAGTGCGGTTCACTGCTGACGATGCGGGGCTTGACGTCGCCTGGAAGATCGACGGCCAGCAGATCGACCACGAGCTGCTCGATCGGCTTGTCCGAGGTGTTAGCGACCTCGGCGAGAAGGTCGAGTCGTCCGTCGCCGGGCTCGTACGTGACGGCGAGCGTGCCCCATTCGAACGTCTGCGTGAGCGTGCGGGCATCGGCGTCGAACGTCGAGGCGTCGGGCTCGGCGTCGCCTTCGACAAACGTCCGGTCATCCCCGGCGTAGGGGTCCTGCGTCTCGGGGATGTCGAGCTGCTTCTCGTTCTCCTCCCGATTTTTGTTCCGGTATGTGCTGGCGAGGATGACCCTCCTCACGGCCGGGACGCCTTCGGCCAGCACGTCCTTGCCGTCCACCTTCAGCGATGACAGGCCGTCGTCGCCGAACACCGGATGGACCTTCGCAGCACTCGGCTCGGGCGCTGCGCCTTCAGCCGCGTGGGCGACCAACGTCGGGGTCACCAGCGCGCTGCACAGGATGACCGGCAGCGCGACGGTCGAAAGCAGGCGGACGGGCGTCGAGGTCATCATGTCGGATTCCCTTTCACAGAACCGCAACGGATACCGCTGGATGCGTCGGTGGCCATTCTATGAAACCCGGCCCCGCCCGCGAAAGGCCGGGCCAGCGATGACGTGACGACCCTTTGGGGCAAGACGGCGCGTACTACGTCCATCCGGCCGACCTACCCCCAGCCAGCAACTTCGGCGGCCATGTCTGCAACCTTGTGGCGATCGCCATCACTGGCACACACAACGTAGAGCCGAACGGAACTGTAGATGTAGCGGGAGGCGATCCCGGAGAGGGAGGTCGGCTGCTCGATCAACGATTGGGGCTCCACTGCACCGGGTTTGAACACCTTGATAAGCTCTTCCTCTGACTCGGGCGTAACGTCCGACGCGTCCGAACGGGACACTTCCGGGCTGTGCTTCTCCAGACGGAGATCCCTGGTTTGACAGAGCAGGAACTGGCCCAGTGGGATGTCGAACCTCCGTGCCATGGCGCCGAGACGTCTGGTGCAGTCGAGTCTGAACTGAGTGCCTTCGTGAGCTCGACTGTTCCCACCGTGAAGGACGGACACCTCACGCAGCAGCTTTGGAGGGCGGCGGTGGGCTATACTCTTCGCCAGCGCTCTGATGACCCGGTGGTGTTCGTCGTCCCCTTCGATCACGGCGGCACGATCGACAGCATTGTCGACGAACGAATCCGTGAAGGACAGCCATTCCTGCGTCCCAGCCAAGTCCTTTACCGCCCCGCCGTCTGCCGGGATGTCTTGCTCGTCCAGGTCTCTCAGACGCCGGAGCAATTGACGGCAGGCTTGCTCGAATCCGAAAGTTGTCTTGTGATAGTAGACCGTGCGGTGCATGAAGAACCGGGCGAACAGGAAGTGATCGGCTGCCGGCAATGCCTTGTGTGTCACTCCAAGGACACCTTTGGGGCTGGCCTGAAGATTGTTCAGGATGTAGTTGATGTCCACCATGCCGTACGGCAGTCCGGTCGCGTTGGAGTCCCGCAGCAGGTAGTCCAGCCGGTCCAGGTCGAGACTGCTGTGGACGAGGTTGCTCCAACGGCTGTCTCGAGCGCCTGTCTTCGTGAACAGATCCGCAATCCGACGCGCTCTTTCCGGCGAGCCGATTGCCTCGCGCAGGTCTTTTCGATCGTTCACGACCGAACGTCCGAGCTCTTCATGATCCGGATACGGCACCGGGACCTCGGCGGATTTCTGGGACGCGTCTGCGCGAACCTGCTCCTCGGTAAGGCGAACTGCGTCCAGCCCCTCGACCAGGTGCGAATAGGGATAGTGCCCGACATCGTGCAGCAAAGCCGCCAAACGAAGGTCTTCCCGCTCGTGCTTTTCCAAGCCCAAACCGGGAAGTCGCACTACCCGCTCCATGATTCCCAGTGTACCGAGCGAATGCGCAAAGCGGGTATGTGTGGCGTTCGGATAGGTCAAGTGCCCCATCTGCAGTTGCTTGATGCGCCGGAGGCGCTGGAAGGATCCGGTGTTGATAACCTCCCGTTCGGTGGGATTGAGTCGGATATCTCCGTGGATTGAGTCGACGACAATGCTGTCGTTGCCTGGACCATTAGATAAAGTCATTCTTTCGAAGCTCCCCCAAGGCCCGGTTGACCTCGTCCGTGGTGAAGTTCTTGTTGAACTTCTCCAGCCGGTCCTTCAGCGCCTCTGCATCCTGCCCGTCGATCTGCTGATGATCGATGAGGTAGTGCACCGAAGCAAGCAGTTCCAGCATGCGCGGTTGGTCGTCCCTGATCTCGCCCACCATGTGCTTCAAGCTGCTCAGATGTCTCCGCGTGCGATTGCCAAGCGTCCAGTCCTTTGCCTCATCGTTGCCCTCTCGAAC